>JAFGLG010000017.1 GCA_016928155.1 Candidatus Woesearchaeota archaeon
AAATCAGGATTTAAGGCGGAATTTCAGGGTGCTCAAAATAGTGGTTCGGGTGTAAATTGGAGCCGAAATATGATTTTTTTTCCTTTGCCACTATTTTGACAAATCGCACGATCAGATACTCCGAACTCATAAAGATACAAGGTAGTTTTAGGACACAGAAAACCTTGGTTTTTTAGTGTTTAGGTTGGGGATTAGTGCGATTTTTGTTATTTATTATGCTGCAAATTTTGGGAAATGCCTGTTTCAGAAGGCAAGGCCGGAACAACACTCAATTGCAGATCAAAACTCGATCTGCCCAAACCTGCAATATTTTCATCTGTATTATCAGGGAAATCATAGTCATAGACAGCGTATGCCCCCAAATCCTTCTGTATAGAGCTTAAGGCAACAAGACAAACAATTGCCACTATTGCGACAACTGCAACAAAGAAAAAATGATTTGTTTCTTCCATAATAAAAAAAGTGATATCATCCTTATATTTGTTTGGGTCTGGCCATCCGATTCTGGCTCATGTCAACCAAAGCATAGTATTGGTCCAAGCTGATTTCTAGCTTTGGCATATATCAACCCTGGAACCTTGGTGTTGGCCCTATTTTTCTGATTCTGCAATGCATCGGAGCGCTTGCTTGAGTCCTTCTGTACTTTTTGTGCATAAAATTAATAAACAGAACATTTTCCATCAAGGCTATGCAGCCCCGTAGTGTAGTGGCCAATTGGAACAGAATTCCAGGTCATTCATCGCGGACTCTGGCATGTCGGGTTTTGACCTGATTTGGAGACATCCGTGGACCTCGGTTCGAAAGTCCGAAGCTTGCTTTGGATCGAATGTCCGGGCGGGGCTATTTTTTCTTATGATGATTATGTTTCTTATGATAAAAAATATGGATAGAATGGAGCTTCATTCATCATCATCGAAATCAGAGGTGTCATAGTCATCATGGCCTTCATCATCATTATGGTCTGTCTCATCATCATAATACTCGTCTTCATCGAACATGATCTCACCCCGGCCGGTCATGACCGGCGTCAGAAATAAGGGATATAAAAATATTGCGGTTCAGAATGCGAACATGCTGCTCGCTGCATAGACTTTTGTCAGGGCACCTATATTCCCAAGCACGAATGTCTCAACAAGGGCTCCGAGCATGAATATGAGTATGGCGATGACCAGGAGGTAATAGTTGTAGACAAACACCTCTTTGTGCTTCTTGTCATCGAATATCATGTTGAGGGAATGTATTATGAAGAGCATCAATGCGATGTTTAGGAACCCTGCGAATATCCCTGAGAACATCTGCCGTATGAGTATGAACAGGAAAAAATAGCCTATTCCTGCCCCTGCTGCCACCATGAGGAACTTGCGTATCTCCTGTGATTTTGAGATTATGTCATCGGATATGACTGATCCTGATATTGCAGCGAGGATATATGCCCCGCCTTCCAGCACAAGATGCGGCAATGTGAAGACGACGATGATGAGGAGGTTTGTCCAGGGGTCATGGTATCCGGCAAGCCCTGCTGCAAGGGCCCTGTATCCGAGTATTGTGCCCCACGTGGATGCATTCCAGGTTATGAAGAATATTGCTCCGTCTCCGGTCATCAGCGAGAGGAGGAAACAGGCGAGCAGCACCCACCAGTTGTTCAGGAAAATCTGTATGAATAATGATTTTGTGAATATCAGGTTTCCTGTGACCCCCTCGAGCCTCAGCTGTTCCTTGAAGATGGGGAGTATGTCTATCCCGAGCTGGGGGAGTATGAATGAGAAGAGCAGGTACGCAAGATAGATCCCGAAGAAGAGAGAGAAGTAGACCTTCACGGTTTTCCTGTTGTCTCTGAACAGCTTGCGCAGTGTGAAGCTTTTTTCTTTCAGCTCGATCTTCTCTTCCTTCTCAAAAAGCTTCTCTAGATACGGCAGCAGCAGCAGTGACGTGAATGCTATGCTGACTATCCCTGAATTCGACTTGAAGAGCAGCCTGGCTGCAACAATAGATAATGATGAATACACGAATGCGAGGATGAAAGAATACCTGATTTTCTTTTCTAGCCAGTCTTCTGGGAAAAGGTGCTCAAGTACCATATGACCACTATTTGTTCGTTGATTTAAAAATATTTTTAAACAGAAAATAGGATAATATTATTTTTCTATATAGAAATTATATACAAAAAAATTTAAAAACCACCCTTTTCTCCAGGAATCATTCATGGATAAGCTGGTGCAAGCTCGCTTATGCCGGAGATCTGATATCTCATTCTGGTCTCCGAGATGATGGAGGCAAAAAAATGGCAAGGATGTATTCAAGGAAGAAAGGCAAGTCTGGTTCAAAGAAACCCATAAAGAAAGTCGCTCCGAGTTGGAGCAGGTACAAGGACAAGGAAGTTGAGATGCTTATAGCCAAGCTCGCGAAAGAGGGCAAGAGCCCGAGCCAGATCGGCCTGATCCTTAGGGATGTCTATGGTGTCCCTAGCGTCAGGATAATCTGCAAAAGGAAGATAAATCAGATTCTCGTCGAGAAGAAGGCTGCTCCGAAGCTGCCTGAAGACCTGACTCAGCTCCTCAAGAAGTTGGTGAACATCAGGAAGCATCTTACTGAGAACGCGAAGGACATGCCTGCACTGAGAGGCCAGACCCTCACCGAATCCAAGATCAAGAGGCTCGTGAAATATTATAAGAGGGCGAAGAAGCTCCCGGCTGACTGGAACTATGATTCCCAGAACATAGGCCTGCTGATTGAATGATGGTCAGGCAAGGCTCAGGGGAAAAGGACTTCTCTGGTTTCTTCAGCTCTGTGGACCTGGCAGTTGAGAGATTCAGGGCAATCCCGAAGAATGAGAACATAAGGATAATCTCCCATCTGGATGCAGACGGCATCTCGGCTGCTGCAGTGATGATAAGGGCGCTGTCCAGGGAGAAGCGGCCCTATTCCATCTCCATCATCCATAATCTGGATAAGAATTCTGCAGAGGTCCTGATGAATGAGGACCATAAGCATTACATCTTCACTGACCTCGGGAGCGGCCAGCTTGACCTCGTCGTCAGGTATCTGAAGGGACGGGATGTCTTCATCCTTGATCATCACAGGCCTGGCCATGGGATAAGGGTCCCAGAAAACATAACTCATGTGAACCCGCATCTGAGCGGCATCGATGGGACAGCAGGCATCTCTGGCAGCGGCGTTGTCTATTTCTTTGCAAGATCCATGGACAGGAGGAACGAGGACATGGCGCATATCGCCATTGTCGGGGCTATCGGTGACCTGCAGGAGCATAATGGTTTCGACCATCTCAATGATATCATCCTGAAAGATGCTTTGAAGGCCGGGAACATCTCGGTGTTCAGGGGTCTTAGGCTTTTTGGTGTCCAGACAAAACCATTATACAAGGTCCTGGCCAACAGCATGGATCCTTTCATACCTGGAGTTACTGGCTCTGAGACAGATGCTATCGGGTTTCTCAGGGGTCTTGGGATTGACCCGAAGAAAGGTTCTGCCTGGAAGAAGCTTGTCAATCTGGACAGGAAAGAGATGAAGAGGCTTATCGGAGGCATTATCATGAAGAGGATGTCTGAGGACAATCCGGAAGACATACTCGGCACAATCTATGTACTGCCGAAAGAGGAGAAGGAGAGCCCGACTAGGGATGCGAGGGAATTCGCGACTCTTCTGAATTCCTGCGGCAGGCTCGGCAAAGCCTCGCTTGGTATCGGCACATGCCTCGGCGACAGGAAGTATCTGAACAAAGCGATCGCTAACATGAATTCCTACAGGCGTGAGCTGATTGTCGCCATGAAATGGTTTGAGGCCCAGAGGAAGAATAAGTCAGGTCTTGTGGTTGAGGGTGATGGTTTTGTGATAGTGAATGCCCAGGATAATGTGATGCCGACGATAGTGGGCACTCTGGCTTCAATGATAGCCAAATCAGGCTTTTCCAGGGATACCCTCGTGGTGGCTATGGCGCAGCAGGTTGACGGCAACACCAAGATATCGATGAGACGCTCTTTCTCCTCAGAGAAGAGGGATTATGATCTGAAGGATCTCCTTGACAGGTCAATGAGGAATCTGGGGGGCCAGTCCGGAGGGCATATGTCTGCTGCCGGTGCATTGATCCCCTCGTCAAAGGAACAGCAGTTCATCAGGCAGGTCAGGTCTGTGTTGAAAGAGGAGCTTATGAGTGAGAGTGTTGGATAGCTCTAGGATCTGTTTATTTGATTGTCTGTCGTCCAGATAGGAAGTTTCTGCAGTGCTTTATTTGTTTAGCAGGGCCCTTATCGCGTCTATATGGTCAGCGACTTCCTGTCCCTTCTTGGTGAGGGTGAGGAGCTTCAGACGTCCCTGCTTGTCAAAATTGATGAGCTGGGCCTTCTCCATCTCCTGGAGCATCTTGACGACGTGAGAATAAGTGCAGTCTATCTGCTTTGCCAGTGAAGAGGCATAGATCTCATTCTTGGCATTCCTGAGGCCGACTAGCATCATTGCAGGCTTTTCGCGGAAAAAGACATTGAAAATCTCGCTGTTGTTCATCTTTATACCCCCGATTGTGTGTTGCTTCTCGACCCCTTTTTTCCTGTTTTATGCTAAGACAAAACAAGGATAAAACCAGTATTTATATAGTTTATTATATATATTACTAAAGTAGGGAAAAGAAGGATATTTTAAATATTTATATTTTTTAGTATATAATCCGGGAAATAATTTTCATACGTCTTTATGCTGCTGATCGTGTGTGGGTAAAGGGCAAATCTTATAATAGGGGTGTCCTAATTGCAGATTTAGGGGGTTTTAATGGCTGATGCATCAGTTGATAAGGGCAATGGGAGCATGAGGGATATCTTCTTTCCATATGAGAAAGTTAGGGATATCCAGAACAGGATGATTGAGCTTGTTGAGCAATCCTTGAAATCAGGGAGCAACATTGTCGTGCATGCCCCTACAGGTCTTGGCAAGACAGTGGCCACCCTTGGTCCTGCTCTCTCATACAGTCTGAAGCATAAGAAGACTGTCTTCTTTCTCACTTCAAGGCACACCCAGCACAGGATTGCGATAGATACGCTGAAAGAGATCAAGGAGAGGTTCGGAGAGGAATTCTTTGTCACAGATATCATCGGCAAGAAATGGATGTGTCTCCAGCCGGGCATCTCTCTTCTGAACTCCCATGAGTTCAGGGAGTACTGCAGGCATCTCAGGGAAGAGGGGACATGCGAATTCTATGAGAACACGAAGAAAGGCTCTAGACCGACAAAAGAGGCTTCGCTTGCCATCTCTGAGATTGACAGCAGGGGACCTATGCATACTGATCAGCTGATAAGCCTGTGCCGGGACCATAAGCTCTGCCCTTATGAGGTGGCTGCGCTGATCGCTGCAAGGTCGAGCGTGATAATCGCTGATTATTATTATGTCTTCAATCCGAAGATAAGGGAATCATTCTTCATCAGGTCTGGAAAGACCCTGCATGATTCCATAATCATCGTCGACGAGGGCCATAATCTTCCTGGGCGCATGAGGGCATTGATGAGCGAGAAGATATCCAATTTCAGCATCAGGAAGGCCCTGTATGAGGCGAAGAAGATGCAGTATTCAGAGACGATCGACCTGCTGACATCTATCCAGAATGTGGTTAACGATCTCTCGTCTGATCTTAACCTAAGCAGGAGGGAGAAGATCATTGATAAGCAGGATTTCATAGACAGGATCGCTGCCATCAAGGATTATGATGAGATTGTTGCGGACCTCAGTTCTGTCGCTGAATCAGTCAGGGAGATGAACAAATCCTCTTCGATTGGTGCGATAGCGTCTTTCCTCGAGAAATGGCCTGGCCCTGATGATGGTTTTGTCAGGATAATCTCATATCGTGAGCTGAGAAAAGAGCCGTTTGTCCAGCTCTCTTACCGCTGCCTTGACCCGAGCATGCTCACAAAAGAGGTGGTGGAGAATTCGCATTCCTCTATCCTGATGTCAGGCACGCTTAACCCGACAGACATGTATGCCGATCTGCTGGGATTTCCTGAGAACACAGCGATAATCTCTTTCAGGTCACCGTTCCCTGAAGAGAACAAGCTCACCGTGATAGTCAATGAGACGACAACGAAGTTTGACAGGAGGAATGACAGGGAATTCAGGAGGATTGCGGAGATTGTGTCGGAGATCATCAGCCTGGTCCCGGGTAACATAGTGGTCTTTTTCCCGAGCTATTCTCTGAGGGATAGGATCTATTCTTTGATGGATATCAGCAAGACTGTCTTTCTCGAAAAGCCTGAGATGACAAAGGACGAGAAGTTCGGGATGCTCGACAATTTCAAGAGCTATAATGATTCCGGCGCTGTCCTGCTCGCTGTGTCAGGTGGGAATTTCTATGAAGGCATTGATCTCCCTGGTGATCTCCTCAAGGCTGTCGTTGTCGTTGGCCTGCCGCTCCAGCAGCCGGACCTTGAGATCAAGTCGCTGATCGATTATTATGATGCCAAGTTCGGCAAGGGCTGGGACTATGGTTATATCGCTCCAGCCTTCTCCAAATGCCTGCAGGCTGCTGGCAGGTGCATCAGGTCTGAGACAGATCGCGGTCTCGTGATTTTTCTTGACGAGCGTTTTGCATGGAAGAACTATTACAGGCATTTCCCAGCTGACACCAAGATGACTGTGACAAGGGATTACAGAAAGCTCATCTCTGATTTCTTCAGTGAATGAAAGAATTTGCATTAACTTTGCATTTATGAACCTCTCTTTTCCAGCGCAATAATATATTTAATGGGAGCGTAATCCCCCCGGTTTATGAAGGCCATTGTTCTTGCGGGGCAGGATGATTGCAGGCAGAGGGATGTTGAGATATATAATGCGATAAACAGGAAGGATTTCCTCTGGAATACTTATAAGCCTCTGATCAATGTGGGTGATGGGGATTCTTATGTCCCTCTCATCGGCAGGGTTTTGGCTGCGCTTGATCAGAGCACGAGTGTTGATCATATCATCGTCGCAGGCCTGCCTGGCCTTGAGAACATCATTGATGTTTGTCAATGCCGTACTCCGGTGACATTTGTGCCGGTCAGGAAAGGGAACAGTCCTGTGCATAATTTTTTTTCTGCTTATGGGCAGGCTGGTGCTTCAGGTCATGCTCTCGTGATGGCATGCGATCTCCCCCTGATCCACGAGACTGGAAGGGAAGGCAGGACAGCTGTAGATAGGTTCGTTGACAGATGTATCAGCTATGGTCTGGAACATGATCTATACATGGGTATTGTCTGCCAGGACCAGGTTGGTCGTCTTGGACTGGACAGGAGATACTTTCGTCTGGTGCCTGATCATGATCCGGGCATCGGGAGGGATCAGGATTATTCCATTGGCAGGAGATATGGTTTCCGTGATGCGAGCATATTCTTGGCTGACGGATCATTGGATTCTCCATTGTTACGGAAAAATTTTGGGAAAGCAGCTTCTCTGAGGACTTACCCCGGACCATGGTTTGCAGCGGCATATTTTTTTATGAGGAATGTGCTTGATATAACAAATCTGATTGTGAAGTATAAATTAGGTAGCCTGGGTGTTGATGAGCTTGAACACAGAGCTCCGAAGATATTTGGTGCAAGCCTCAAATTCATCGAGATAAGGGGTGGGGATGCAGCTGCATTTGCGCTGGATATAGATATCAAAGATGATCTTCAGAAGCTTAGGGAGATTGCAGAATCTGTGCATTTAAAGCATGATTGATTTTAGTTAGCAGATTGTCTGATTCTGTCTGATTTTTATTATTTTCATACATGATTCATAAAAAAATATATTTTTTCTTATACATTTCCCCCTAACTAGTATACAGAATAGTAACATTTATATATCAGTCGTATTTTATAGCTATTAAGATGGTAATATTATTTGACCAATATCACTTGCCGAATGATATTTACGAAATCATTTTTGCGACCGAGCAGCAGGTCATAGTTGCAAAGCTGCTCATAAATGCCATGAAGGCAAATGACGGAGTGATGGGAAAGACAGAGATGTCGATGTTTGCCACCAAGCTGCATGAGGGCAACCTGCTGGAAGAGCCGGAAGGCCCCCTGAAATCAAAAGCGAAGAAGATCTCTTACAACAAGAGGCAGTTTTATGACAGGATACTCACTCCGATGAAATCAATGGGCCTTATCGATTATGACATGTACAAGAAGGTCTACAAGGTTTCGACAAGATTCAACAAGGTGCTGATCAAGATTGGATTGATGTGGATTCAAGAGGTGAACAGAAAGTCACTGATATGACACATGACACTCAGCAAGGCTCCCTATGCTGTGTTCTACTCAATCACTCCCCACCCCTAAAAACCCTTTATAGGGAGCCGCTTTCTTTTTTTTTCACTGTCCATGACGACAGTGATGACAGTGACTGATATCATCTCCACATCCCCAAAAATAATTTAAATCAACCTGTGCAATGCGGATAATATGGCTTCAGAACCCGTCCCCCAGTTGTATGATATCGCCTGTGAGCTTGACAGCAGGATACAAAGCTATGAAGTTTTCAGGAATGACCTCTTGGCAGCCCACCAGCAGATGGTCGCGATGCAGGCAAAGGTCGAGCAGAGCCTGACTGATATCCTGAAATTCGGGCAGAGCACTGTCGGGATAGAGCCTCCGGCAAGGAGGGATATGATCAACAATGTCTTGTTTGCCGTCGACACACAGATGAGGACAGAGTATGCCATCCCTGCGCTTGAGATCCCGTCAGCAGAAGAATATATCGGCAGCAGGAAAAGATGTCTTGGCCTTACTGAAGAATATTCTGCGAGGTCTGAGTCTCTCAAGAGATCGGTCGAGAGGCTGGACAGGCAGAAGGAGAGGATGGTGATTTCACTCATGAAGGAAAGGGATATCTGCTGGAGGACTGGCTTGTATAATCCTCGTCTTGCAGAACCGCTGGTCGCACAGGAGATCAGGAATGTTTATGCCTGCCAAGATGGCGGGCGGCCCGCTCTGTCTTCGCTCATTTTCATTGACTTCGACAAGTTCGGCAGGTTCAACAAGCTGTATGGCAGCATCGCCACAAATGAGGTGCTGGCTCTGATTGGACACACCCTCCTTTCTAATCTCGGTCCTGATGACAAGGGTATCAGGTATGGCGGAGACGAATTATTGGTGCTCCTCCCTGGCAGGAGAGGGGACAGCGAATACTCTGAAGCCATGGAACAGGCTCTCGCTATCCAATCAGCGATATACAACCTGAATCTTGAAGACATCGATCCGGGCATGCATTTCGAGAAGCTCACTTTCAGTGCTGGCATTGTGCAGTTCAGGCCAAGGGATTCGCAAAGGGATTTTATGGCAGAGGCAAGAGAATGGATCTCAGAGGCGGATCAGATCTCCAGGCAGGCAAAAAAGGATGGGGGAAACTTGATTCTTGCCTGTGGTCGGGTAGAGGAACCCGAGAATCTGGAGCATGCGGTGCAGCATCATCCATTGACCGGTCCTGCTGTCCTCCAAAACATTTTTATTAGGTGAAGATTGTTTATTTCTGATGAAAGATATTATAACAGAAGAGTTTGCCCTGAAGCTTCTTAAGAGATATTCAAAGTCTGGTACAAAAGGATCTTACAGGATTGTCTCATCTGATGCAAAGAGACTGAGCAAGCTTGCCGTCGCTTATGCGAAGAAAGCAGTCAAGAATGGTCATGATATTGACATTGGATTTGTGGCATCAGCTTCACTTCTGCATGATATTGGAAGATTTAGATATCCCCCATTTGCCAAGGACAATATCAGGCATGGCATCGAAGGTGCAAGGATCCTCAAGAAAGAAGGGCTTTCAAGGAGATACCAGGATGTCTGCCTGAATCATATTGGTGCTGGTTTACGGAGGTCTGATATTATCAGGCAGAATCTCCCCCTCCCGAAGAAGGATTTCATGCCGAAGACCAAGGAGGAGATCATCATTTCCTATGCAGACTTGAGATTTCATGAGGGTAGAGTTGTGGGTATTGTTAGGGAATCCAGGAGATATGAGTCATTCCAGAAAGGCCTCGGGAAGCGTGTTCTTCAGTTCCACAACCGTGTCATGAAGCTCATCGGAGCGGATAATAAGGTAAGGAATATAAGATAATAAGGTAAAAGATATAAACAAGTTCTGATTCTGATGCCCTGTCGATGATGAGGTTATCCCCGGCTGATCGCATGATGAATTCGAAACGCTCTGAGACAATATATTCAGGATCTGCTTGCTGAGCATCTGCACAAAATGAGACTTATCAAGACAAAGGATGGTTACAGGATCCCAAGCTCTTCCCAGAAGAACCAGTTCTATGAAGTTGATCCTAAGAAGAAGAGCTGTACTTGTGCCCAATATCTCTTCCGCGCAAGAAAAGTGGGAGGCACCTGCAAGCATATCGATGCAGTCCTTGAGCATCTCGGCAGTATGAAGAAGAATGAGAAAGAGGAACTTCTGGAAGTTGTAAAAAAACTGGGACCGATTGACTTTGTCAAGCTCGCGGAATCTTACAGCGAAGACCTCATCAATCAATTGATAGACAGCGGTGACCTGATTGAGGAAAAAGGCAGGATCAGGTTATTAAAATAGCACCATAACATATTTAAAGCTTCACCTGCTTCTCAAAATCATGATCCCTGACAAGCAGATCAAGGCAGATTTCAGGAAAACAGCATGGGATGACCCTGATAAGTACTATGCGACTTCAGTCCTGAAAGAAGAAGGCTTCATCAGGAAGATCTGCACAAAGTGCTCCAAGCCTTTCTGGGCAATAAAGGACAGCAAGGTATGCGGTGATCCGGCATGCTCTGGTGGATTCAGGTTCTTTGAGGGTTCTCCTGCCAAGAACAGGATGGATTATATCGAAGCTTGGCAGAGGTTTGCAGAGCTCTTCCGCAAATTTGGATACACACCGATTAAGCGTTATCCTGTTGTCGCCAGGTGGCGTGATGATACTGATTTCGTGCAGGCATCCATCTATGACTTCCAGCCTTATGTGGTGAATGGGACAATAGATCCGCCAGCTAACCCGTTGGTAGTCCCGCAGTTCTGCTTGAGGTTCAATGATATTGATAATGTCGGCATCACAGGCGCGCATTACACTGGCTTTGTGATGATCGGCCAGCATGCCTTCATGCCTCCCGAGAATTGGAATCAGGACCAGTATTTCCGCGATATCCACACCTGGCTTAAGGAAGGATTAGGCCTCCCGAACGAGGAGATAATCTTCCATGAGGATGCTTGGGCAGGCGGCGGAAACTTCGGCCCTTGCATGGAATTTTTCTCGAGAGGTTTAGAGCTTGGCAATCAGGTCTATATGATGTACCAGCAGACTCCTGGAGGCAACAAGGAGCTGAATCTTAAGGTGCTGGATATGGGTATGGGCCATGAGCGAAACGCTTGGTTCACCAAAGCAACAAGCACAAGCTATGAGACAACATTTCCCACAGTCACAAAATTCCTGCATAAGGAGACTGGAATCAAGATTGATGATAGTATCATGAAGAAATTCCTGCCATATGCCTCTTACCTCAA
Source organism: Candidatus Woesearchaeota archaeon (assembly GCA_016928155.1). Classification (NCBI taxonomy): domain Archaea; kingdom Nanobdellati; phylum Candidatus Woesearchaeota; species Candidatus Woesearchaeota archaeon. The sequence goes on from JAFGLG010000017.1 coordinate 11,494, forward strand.
TGTTGATGAAGTGGAGAACATCGACAAGGCTTGGGATGAAGTTTCAAAAAAGACATGTATAAGCAAGAGCAGTCTGAAGCAGAGCATCATCCCTCTTTCTCAATTATACAGTGTTGCAGAGCATTCACGCTCGTTGTTATTCGCAATCTCCGACGGAGCTCTTCCCAGCAATGTGGGTGGAGGATATAATCTCAGGGTCATATTGAGGCGTGCATTGCAGTTCATCGAAAAGAACCGCTGGAACATCAGGCTTCCTGAGCTTTGCAGGCTGCATGCCTCTTATCTCAGGCCAATATTTCCGGAACTCAGTGAGAACCTTGATGATGTCGAGCAGATCCTTGATGTCGAAGAGAAGAAATTCTATCAGACTCTTGAGAAATCAAGGAGGATTGTCAAGGGGATATTTGAGAGAGAGCAGGATATTGATACAAAGAAGCTGATCGAGCTTTATGATAGTCATGGCATAACCCCTGACCTGATAAGCGATGAGGCTGAATCCCATGGTAAGGATATTGAGGTCCCTGATCGTTTTTATGCACTGGTTGCAGAACAGCATGAGCAGACATCCCAGGCTAAAGAGAAGGAGAAGGTCTATGATCTGCATGGTGTGCCGGATACAAAGGCATTATACTTTGATGATTTCAAGATATGCGAGCTGACAAGCAGGGTCATCAAGGTCATCGACAATATTGTCATCCTGGATCAGACCATTTTCTATCCAACTTCTGGCGGCCAGGATCATGATATCGGCACCATGGATGATATCAAGGTCATTGACGTAAAGAAGCAGGGCCCGCACATTTTGCATTTCCTCGAGAATCCTTCATTCAAGGAAGGCGATAAGATTCATTCAAAGATTGATTTCTCCAGAAGATTGCAGCTCACCCAGCATCATTCTGCTACTCATCTGATAAATGGCGCTGCAAGGAAGATTCTTGGGAGCCATATCTGGCAGGCAGGTGCTGAGAAGCGTCTTGATAAGGCAAGACTTGACATAACGCATTATGAGCAGATATCAAAAGAGGATTTGCAGAAGATTGAGGAACTTGCTAATGAGATGATAGCGGCTAATAAGCCTGTCTACAAATCTTTCATGAAGAGGAACTTGGCTGAATCAAAGTATGGCTTCAGGCTTTATCAGGGTGGTGCTGTTCCTGGCAAGGAGATCCGTGTTGTTGATTATTCTAATTTTGACATTGAAGCATGCGGCGGCACCCATGTGGATCTCACTGGTGAGATTCAGCAGATAAAGATCCTGAGATCCACTAAGATCCAGGATGGCATTGTGAGGATTGAGTTCACTGCAGGTGATGCTGCTCTTGATACATTGAGCGAATCCAAGGCATTGGTCGAGCAGCTGACTGGAATCCTTGGTGTTGACGAGGATCTTCTGGCTTCACATGGCCAGGAGCTTTTTGAGAAGTGGAAGCGTGCCAAGAAGATAATCAAGAAAGGAAGTCCTGATCCTGAGTTCAATCCAGAGCTTGTCTCACAAGAGAAGATTGAAGGCGACCCTGTGCAGAATCTGAGCGGGATCTACAAGACCCAGCCAGAGCATATTGTCAAGACTATCGAGCGCTTCAGGAAAGAATTGGCAGATATGGCTGATAAGCTGCCGAAATAATCCTATCCTGATTAGTGCCATTCTGCTGGTTGAGAGGATAAGGTTGGCGGATCGGGTATATGCTAGAATTGGCTGAGACGTTTCTGCGTCTTCAACTCCTTCAACAGCAGACTTTTCCTGAATATCCCATCCAGATCGATGCCAAATTTCTTCTGCGCAAATATCTTTGCATAATGCAGCATCAGGTCCTTGTCGCCGAATTCCAGCGGTTTTGCCTTCAGCGCCTTGCGCGTCGCTTCTCTCACCACCCAAACGCCGAGCGGCGCATAATACTCATCTGTTATGAACCTGAGGCATAGCACAGAGCTCTGGAACTTCTTGCATCTCATCAGGTCTGCAATACCCAAGCGTGCTGCATAATATCCGCCGACACAATTCTGCGCATAATCCTTCCTTCCCCCAAAGAATTCGTGGTCTGTTGAGTATTTCAGCTCTTTTTCCTTGCCTGACCCGGCATATATCTCGAACAGCTCATAGCTCCACACTCCCGGGATGAAAAGGATCAGATAATAATTTCCCAGATAGCCCCCGAAGTAAGCATAATTGCCGTCTTCTGAGAAGTTCTTGACCTCTTCGACCCTGAACTTGGACACCATGTCATCTGTTGCTGTTATGCTCCATCTTGTCGGCACAAGTTTTCTGTCAGCCCCCACCCCAAGTGTCCCCACAGAAAGCAGTTTGATTATCTGGTTCTCATCGATCTGCTTTTCGTAGAGTATCTTGACTCCCTCGACTGCTCTCAGGTCTGTCTCGCCGACAACCTTCTCGATTTTTGTATTTATCGAAGGGCTGCTTGTAATCTCTGCTCTTTCAATGTCGCCATAAGCCCCGACTGGCGGTGAGAATGGATCGAGGTTCATGCGGAAGAATGGCCTTTTCTTGAATTCTACCTCCACATCCACTGGCTTTGATGCCATCGCCACTTCTTGTGCCATCTCTACTTGCTTGTCGAATCTCTTTGCTATTGTGAATCCGCGCGAGTTTATCACGCTGCTCCTGAAATCCATTATCTTCTCAATGCGGAAATCCGATTCAGACCAGAACTTGGGGGAATCATACTGCCATGCATCTTGTCTCTGTATCGGATTGAGTATCCCTACTGAAAGCCTTGGATATTCCTGCAGTCCTACAAACACCCCTGGGCTGCTTGACTCCATCTCTTTCTTGTCTGAGAATTTCTCAATGAAGCTTTTTGTCCTGTATGCTGTCATCTGCCTGCTGCATCTCGGGCAATAGTCTGATCCTCTTGTTTCAGATTTGCATTTAAGGCAGAGTCTTGGCATCTTGCATTCATTTATCCCTGTTTTTTTAAAGATATATGAAGTGGATGATCATTATAAGAAAAGATGATCATTATAAGAAGATGTGATCGTTGCAAGAGGATATAATTATTGCCAGAAAAGACAATTATTATAAGGAAAGAATATCTGTATGAGAAGATGATCATTTTCAATGGATTTTCAGAAGATTGATGTTTTTAGGCTGCAATAAGCTGATATTTCCGTCACATTTAAAAATGCTCCACTTATCCCCCTTTTATGCCTAAAAAATGCATCATTTGTCATGAGAAGGCTGATTTCTGCATCAAGGACTCAAGCGATTTCTACTGTGCAGACTGTGCCAAAGAGTATTTTGCTGATACCAGTTTGCTTATAACTGTTGAGGAGCAGGCCAAGAGGCTCAAGGAGCTTATTGATGACCCGGATCAGCTTTAAAAGCAGGGGATTATTCTGTTGAGATCAAGATGAGATATTCCAGACAGGTAGCATTGACGGAAATTGGCAGGGACGGCCAGAAGAAGCTCACTGGATCTTCTGTGGCTATTATTGGTGTAGGCGCTCTTGGATCCTGTTCAGCTGAACTTTTGGCAAGGGCGGGGATAGGCAGGCTCATCCTGGTTGATGACGAAAAAGTAGAGCTCTCTAATATCCAGAGGCAATGCCTTTTTGATGAGAAAGATATTGGCAAGCTCAAGGTTTCTGTTGCTGAGAAGAAGCTTGCACTGATCAATTCTGGTATTGAAGTGGAGTCCTATGATGCCCGGCTCAATGAGGGTAATCTGGACCTCCTTGATTGCGATTTGATTATTGATGCGACTGATAATATTGGATCAAGACTCCTGATCAGCAGTTATGCATATGCTCATTCTATCCCATTCATCTTTGGCAGCGTTGTCCAGACAAGGGGCATGATGTTTGTCTCGCATGAAGGGCCTTGTTTGGGATGCATCATTGGGGATGCTGTTTCTGAGTCTGACTGCACATCGTCTGGCATCATCAACACCATACCGCCGATGATCGCCTCTTTGCAGGTCACAGAAGCCATAAAGATGCTTACTGGTCATCCGGCTTCCAGGGATCTGATGATTTTGGATGTGTGGAAGGGGGAGCTCTCCAGGATCAAGGTGAAGAAAAGGCCGGGATGCCCTGTGTGCGGGGCGGATAAGTTCGGTTTTACTGTCGAGAGATGCAAGACAAAAGCAGCATATTCCGCAAGACCCCTGAAGTCGCAGAAGCTCGATCTTGACAGCATAAAGAAGCGCTTCAAGGTTGTGATGGAGACTCCGATGCTGCTCGTGATTGATGAGCATGGTGAGATAATAGTCCACAGGCATGGCGAGCTCATGTTCAAGGCATTGGATGATGTCAGGAAGATAAGGGATATATCTGAAAGGATTTACAGGGTGGGTGTTCATGGCGCTTAAGGATAAGGAACTGGATAGTATCAGGGGGCATCTTGATGATTGCAGCAAGCCCCTTTTCTATTTTGATGACGATGTCGATGGCCTTTGCAGTTTCCTGCTGTTGTACAGGTATAAGAGAGAGGGCAAGGGCATAATCCTGAAGGTCGCTCCTGAGGTAAAGAAGGAGATGGCCAGGAAAGCTGTTGAGTTCGGTGCTGACAAGGTCTTCATCCTCGACAAGCCCATGGTGAGCGATGAGTTCTTTGATGAGATAAAGGCTGATATTGTCTGGCTTGATCATCATGAGGTCCAGGATATCTCTCACTCGAATGTCCATTATTTCAATCCGAGGAAGCATGAGGACTCTGACAACAGGCCTACGACTTACTGGTGCTATAAGGTGGTTGACCCGAAGCTTGAGGATAAGAATAATCTCTGGATCGCTGCTGTGGGGTGTGTGGGTGATTGGCATCTTCCTGATTTCTTCGACAGGTTCAGGGAAGTGTTTCCTGAACTGGTGGGCGAGGATGTGAAGAAGCCCGAGGATGCTTATTTTGCCTCTAGGCTGGGTGAGTTGATAAGGATACTCTCATACATCCTCAAGGGCCAGACAACTGAGGTCTTCAAGTGCATTAAGATCCTCACAAGGATTGAGTCTCCGGTTGAGATACTTGATCAGGCAACCGACCGCGGCAGGTTCATATATAAGAAATATCTTAAGGAGAAGGAAGAGTATGATTCTATCATGCGCGAGATAGTGGAGAAGCACGGGCCCGGTGATAAGAAGAAGGGGATGATCGTGCATATCTACCACGCGAACAAGACCAGCTTCACATCTGATCTTTCCAATGAGCTTCTTTACATGTTCCCTGAAAGGATCATCCTTGTCGGACGCGAGAAGAATGAGGAGATCAAGTTGAGCTTGAGATCGTCTAAGGAGCATGACTTGAGGGAAGCTTTGGAATCTGCCTTGACTGTTGCTGAGGGTTATGGTGGGGGCCACAGGAATGCCTGCGGCGCCAATGTGAAGAAGCGTGATTTCAGTCAGTTTGTTGAAAAGCTCAGGGGTGAGCTGGGCGTTTGAACCGCAATCTTTATTAATGCTTCATTTCTCCGGAACACGATGCGCCGATGGTCTAATGGCTATGACAGCGGCCTTCCAAGCAGGTGAAGTCAGCCGTTTATCCGGGTTCGAAACTCTATGCGAAAGTCCCGGTCGGCGCATTTGATTCTTTCCTTACCGAAAATTATTTAATGACATCTCGCATGTTTTGTTCTCATGAGGAGACCGAGAATTGTTGTATTCACAGCCCATGATGATGATAATGTATTTGGTCTTGGCGGGACACTGATAAAATACATCGGGGAAGGCCATGATGTGACCTGTGTCATCTTCTCTTATGGGGAAAGCAGCAATATACTTCTGAAGAAGAACATCACAAAAGGGATGAGGAAGAAGGAATGGCTTGAGGTCTCGAGATTCATCGGTGTCAGGAAGACTGTCTACTTCGGTCTTGAGGACATGAATGTCGATAGGGAGATCAGGAATAAGCAGGTCCTTGAGGAGACAATCAAGGTTCTCAGGAAGACAAAGCCGGATAAGGTATTCACCCACTCAGCGAATGATGCCCACCCCGACCACAAGGCTGTACATTCTCTGGTCCTTGAGGCTTATGATGGGCTCGGCCTGAAGTCAGACCTTTATACATTCGACGTCTGGACACCGTTCAGGAAGAGCAAGGACCTTCCTGAGATGTACGTTGATATCACCGGGCAGTTCAGGAAGAAGCTCAAGGCGATTTTCATGTTCAGGAGCCAGAGGAATACCATCTTCACTCTGATGACTTCGGTCTATTGGAAGGCGTTTTATTTCGGTCTCAAGAATCATTGCAGATGGGCTGAGAAGTTCTATAAGGAGAGATAGAATGAGGATATTGGTTGCGACTGACAATTACTTGCCGAGGTGGGATGGGATATCGCGGTTCCTGCACGAGATTCTTCCGGGGCTCGCCAGGAATTTTGACATAAGCGTCATCGGCCCCGGATTCCCGGGCAAGAGCATGGGCATCAGGGGAGTCTCTGCCGAGCTGCTCCCCACTTTCGGGTTTCATGTGGGTGATTACAGCCCTGCTAAGCCCAGCATGAGGAAGATAAGGGAGATGGTGGAAGATTGTGATGTGGTCTTCTCCCAGTCTCTCGGCCCGATAGGTTTTTTTGCTGTGAATTATGCCAAGAGGTATGGCAAGCCTCTTGTCTGCTATGTGCATTCCATTGAATGGGAGCTTTTTGAGAAATCCATCAAGCTGCACAGGTATGCCAAAAGCATTGTGAAGCATACAACAAAAAGCCTCGCCCGCAGCCTCTACAATAAGGCTGACCTTCTTCTTGTCCCTTCGAAAGAGATTGGCTCATTGCTCACTAAGGAAGGTATCAGGACAAAGAAACATGTCGTGCATCTGGGCATCAACACAGAAGAGTTCAGGCCGTCAGCAAAAAAGGCTGATGCTAAGAAGAAGCTTTCTTTTGGGGATGATATTATCATAGGATTCACAGGGAGGCTTGGGAGGGAGAAGGATCTTCCTACCCTGTATGAGGCTTTTGATATAATCTCAAGGGTGCATGATGATGTCAGGCTTGTTATCGTCGGCACGGGCATTGAGGAGCTTGGGTCCCGCACGAACAAACGTGTCATTTTCACTGGGAATGTGGATAATGTGCAGGACTATCTCAGGGCTTTTGATATATTTGTCATGCCATCACTGACAGAGACCTCATCTCTTGCCACCATGGAGGCCATGGCCTGCGCCTTGCCTGTTGTATCGACAAAAGTCGGTTACATAAGGCATTATATCAGGGATGGGCAGAATGGTTTCTTCTTCGATTTTGGTGACGCCAATGGTCTTGCCAGAAGGCTTGACATGCTCATCGGGTCAGAATCATTGAGGAGAAGCATAGGTAAGAAGGCCCGCGAGACCATTGTCAGGAAATATCCTTGGTCAAAGACGATGAAGGAGCTGAATATGGTTTTTGATGGCTTCAGACCTTGAGGCTTACGACATTGCTCACTCCGTGTTCGTCCATGGAGACGCCGTAGAGTATCTCTCCTTCTGAGACAACGGAATCATTATGTGTTATCATGAGGTATTGGGCCCTGTCAGAGTATTGTGCGACGAGCTTTGCCAGTTTCTCTGAATTCTTCTTGTCCAGCGCTGCATCCACTTCATCAAGCACATAGAATGACGCCGGCTCATGTTCCTGTATGCAGAATATGAATGCCAGCGCTGTCATGGTCTTCTCGCCTCCTGAGAGGCTTCTTATGTCAAGGAATTTCTTTCCTGATAGCCTTACCTTTATCCTGACCCCTTCTGCGAGCGGCTCTTTCTCATTCTCAAGCTCAAGGTAAGCGTCTCCTTTTGTGGACAGCTGTGAGAATATGTTCTTGAAGTTCTCTGTTACCACATTGAATGTCTTGAGGAAAAGGTCTTTCTTCTTCGTGTCTATCTCGTTTATCATGAGCAACACGTCGGACCTCTCTGTCTCCAGCTTCTTCTTCTTCTCGTGCAGGTTCTTGTATTCATGCTCGACATTGTCGTATATCTCAAGTGCCTTGAGGTTGACTGAACCGAGGTTCTGCACCATGTTCTCGAACTGGCTTATCTCCCTCTTGAGGTCCTGTTCTGATTTCTGCTTGTCCAGGCTGACCCCTTCATAGTCCTTGAATTCGTTCTGGAGGTTGTCGAGGTCTGCCTTGACCCTGGCGTTCTCAAGGTTTATTGAGTTTATAAGGTGGTCCTCTTTCCTTTCCTGCTCGAAGAGCGCTGTCAGCTTGTCGTCAAGCTTCTTGATGTCTGTGTCTATCTTTGTCTTGTCTGTGAAAAGGCTTTTGAACTGCTCGTAGAACCTCTTCTCGATCTTCTCGCTCTCCTTGAGCTTTGTATCCAGCCCGGCCATCATGCCCTGGTTGTCTTTGATCTGGCCTTCGAAGTCCGCTTTCTCTTTCTTCTGGTCTGCCAGCAGCCTGTCTATCCTGGCATTCTCTGGGTCCAGTATGTTCTTTGTCTGCGCATCGATGTTGCTTGTCTCTATCTGCAGCTTGCTTATCTGTTCGTTCAGCTCGCTCTTTTTCTGCTCGAATGTGTTCAGCTCGGCCAGCAGCCTCGGGTTCCTCAGCTCGTTTATCTTGTCCCTGAGCTCCTGCTTCTTCATCTTCAGCTCGGCCAGCGACCGGTTGCCTTCCGATATCTTGCTCTGGACCATGTTCATCTGCTTGTCGACGCTGCCTGTCCTGTCGTTCAGCTCCTTCTTCTGTTTTTTCGAGACATCCATGTCACCTGAATCAAGGTGGAGTGTCTTCTCTATCTTTATTATGTCCGCCTCGAGGTTCACCTTGAGCTGCCTCAGCCTGTCGATCCTCTTCTCGTTCTCTTCTTTCCTGCTTTCGAGGGCTGACACCATCCTTTCCAGGTCCTCTAGGTCTTTCTCTCTCTTGGAGATGTCCTTGATGACCTCTTTCTCCTGGAAGCTGAAGCCCTGCCTCTTGGTCGACCTGTAACCGCCTTTCATGGCCCCGCTGAGCTCAGTGAGGTCCCCCCCGAGTGTCACCATCTTGGCTGTCCCTACACCTATCCTTCTTGCTGTCTGTATGTCATCGACGACCACTGTGCTTCCGAATACATATGAGAATATGCCCCTGAACTTCGGCTCATGGCTCACCAGGTCTATTGCCAGCCCGTGGACTCCGCTTGTGTCCTTAAGGGCTTTCGCTGCCTGGTCTGCCTGCTTGCCGTGCACCTTGTTGAGCGGGAGGAATGTGGCTACCCCGAGCTTGTTGTCCTTGAGATAGCTTATGCATCTTGCTGCGACTGCGTCGTTCTCCACGACAACCCCCTTTATCTTCTGCCCTGCCGCTATCTCTAGCGCAAGCGAGTATTTGGAGCTTACCTCTCCTAGCTCTGATACCGCACCATAGATGCCTTTTATGCTCTTCCTCTGCTCCAGGATCTTCCTTAGGGCGGTGTCCCCGAGGGATATCTCCTTTATGCTCATCTCTCGCGCCCTGAGCTTAGAGAGCTCCTCGTTGATCGTGAGTGTCTTTGACCTTGCTGTGCCTAATTGCGCTGACAGGCTTGAATCCTCGTTGAGCAGCTGGTTCAGCTCCAGGGTCGCTGACTTGAACTCCTTCTTCTTCTGTTTCAGGTCCTCTATCTGGGCCTTGTTCTCCTTCTCCAGCATCAGCACTTTTTCCATCTTCTCGTCTATTGCCTGGACCTGGAACTCTATCCTGTCCTTCTCCCTGAGAAGGTCCTGCTGCTGCTGCCTGAGGTCGCCCAGGCCTTTCTGCATATCATCCGCTTTCTTGTCGAGTCCTTCTATCTCCTTGTCTAGCTCTGCTGCATTCTGAAGGTCATGCTTTTTCCTGAAGTCATCTATCTTCCTGCTTATCAGCTCCCTCTCGTTCTCCCTGGACTTCAGCTGTTTGCCCAGCTCGCTTCTCTCGAATTCAAGGCTCTTTTTCTTCTCGATTATCTCGTCTTTCTGTTTCTGGAGCTGCTCTTCCCTCTGGTTTATCCGGTGAATCTCGTTCTTCAGGGCTTCTGTCTTGTTCTTCAGCGTCGCGATCTCCACCCTTATCTTCTCTGCCTGCTTGTGCATGTCCACCTGCTCTTTCTCGCCTTTCTGCTCTATCTCCTTGTTTATTGCATCTGTCTTTTCCTTGAGCTCTGCCATCCTGGTCTTCAGCTCGTGGATCTCCTTGGTGACCTTGTCTATCCTTTCCTGGTGTTTCTTGGCCCTCGAGTCGAACTCATCTTTCTCTGCCTGCTTCTTCTCTATCTGCCGCCATAGGAATGTGGCCTTGTTCGTCTTTATCTTGCTGTTGAGGTTCTGGTATTTTGCTGCCTGGTCCCTCTCTTTCTTGAGATTCTTGAGGTTGTTTTCTCTCTCTCCGAGTATTATCTCAGATTCCTTCAGCTTCTGCTCTACCTTATCCAGCTCCATGAGGGCTTTCTGCCTCTTCTCCTCATATTTTGAAATGCCTGATATCTCCTCTATTAGCATCCTCCTGTCATTGGGGGACATCTCAACGAACTTGACTATGTCCCCCTGTAGGATTATGTTATACCCTTCCGGGTCAATCCTGGCAAGCCCCAGGAGGTCTAGAATCTCTTGTCTTGTCCTCTTCTCTTCATTGATTTTATAGATGCTGACCCCGTTCGGCCTGACTATCCTTGTGATCTTTATCTCCTTGTCTTCTGTCGGAAAGGTCTTGTCCATATTGTCGAAATATATCGATACCTCTGCGAATGCTGCGCTCTTCTTCGACTTCCCGCCGTTGTAGATGAGGTTTGCTGACTTCTCTGCTCTTAGCGCTTTTGAGCTTGACCTTCCGAGAACAAAGCAGATTGCATCGAGTATGTTCGATTTTCCGGAGCCGTTCGGGCCAAGCACGACATTGAATTTGTTTCCGAATATAAGTTCAGTCCTTTTGGCGAATGATTTGAATCCGTGTAAGACGAGTTTGTTTATCTTTGTCAAAGTTACCCCTTCTTTTTCAATATGGACAATTTTTTATATGGACACGTCTATCCTGAGCCTTGTTTTCTGGTTATAATATTTAAATCTTTCTCTCAGCCAGAATCCGTATAAATGCAGAATTCTTGGCATAAAAGGCGTATAAACCATTTTTACCAAAATTATCAGCAGGATATTTATCGGCTGAAAGACATATATTGCAGGCTGTGTATTTAAAAGAGTTGCTAAAACTATTTAAGGTTTGGGAGAGAGCTTGGCAGGATAATGGGGAGATCTCAGCAGAAGCGTGGAACTAGGGTCAAGAATGCCAAAAAGCCTTCCAGACATGTTTTAAATGCTTCTAAAAGCGCTGATGGCCGGGGCATTGGGCTCAGGTATTGGATAGTTCTTGCTCTGATTTTCATTGTCTGCTCATGCCTGAGGATATATCTTGCGTATCAGGCCCCGTATTATTCAGATGACCTTGCGTATTTCAGCATGCGTCAGGTTGAGTCGATCCAAGAGACAGGATTCCCCATATTCAATGATACGCTGAGTTTTCAGGGAAGGCTCGCGATATTCTCTCCGTTGTTCCATTATTTTCTTGCCTTTTTCGGTCTTTTCCTTCCGTCAGCCATTGTGTTCAAGGTCATTCCGAATCTCCTTGCTGCATCTGTTGTTGTCATCATCTTTCTCATCACCTATGAGATAACCAGGTCAGGCATGTCAGCTTTAGCATCCTCTGCATTGAGTGCCTTCGTCCCTGTCTATATCAAGACAACGATCAATTCAGTCTCTGTCCTCAGTCTTGTTGTCCCGCTCATATTCTATCTCATATACTGCTATATGCGGATCGAAGAGGATCTTTTCATGAACCAGTTCATCATCCTGATTTTCATCCTGCCTCTCATCCATTCCACCGCTTTCCTCTTCATCATAGGCCTTGTGTTCTATATCTTCCTGGCGAAGCTCCAGGGATTGAGGCTGCTCCGCAAAGAGATCGAGGTCATACTGTTCTCGCTTTTCCTGATAATATGGGTGGAGTTCCTTATCTTCAAAAAAGCCTTTTTGTTCCACGGCATCCATGTGATATGGCAGAATGTCCCTCCGCAGGTATTGGATCTCTATTTCCAGCAGATCTCTTTTTTTGAGATATTGGGGCTGATCGGGGGCATCTCTTTTGTGATTGGTGCTTACACGATCTACAGGTACCTCTTCACCCAGAAGAACAAGGATATCTATCTTGTCGGCGGCTTCACCCTTTCTGTCGCCATCCTCCTTTGGCTGAGGCTGATAAAGCTTGAGACAGGGCTTGTGTTTTTCGGGCTTGTCCTCACTATCCTTGTGGGCCTTTTCTTTGGTCATTTCGACAGTGCTGTCCGGAAGACCAGGTTCGCCGGGCTGAGGTATATCGGGCACTCTGTCCTGATCATCCTGATTCTGGCAACAACTGTCTTCCCTTCCTATGTGATTGCTCAGAGGGAGATCCTTGACTCGACTACAGAAGCCAAGATATCTGCCCTTGAGTGGGCAAGGGACAGCCTGCCTCAGGATGCCACTCTGGTATCAATGATGGATGACGGGCATAAGATAAACCACATTGCGAAGAGGAAGAATATCCTGGATTCGAATTTCCTGCTGATTGAGGACGCTAAGATCAGGTATGCCGACCTTACTGACCTTTTCACCACCATGTTCAAGACTGAGGCGATAATGATCTTCGGGAAGTATGACGCCGAGTTTATCATGATGAGCCCCAGAGCAGCTGGATTCTATGGCATTGAGGGTCTCAGATATGTTGATGAGGTGTGTTTTGAGGAAGTATACGATGAGGAGGGCATAATCATCTATCAGAATAGATGCACATTGGAGCCCTTGGAGAAAAATGGCCAGAAAGAATGATTTGCTTGGCAATCGGAAATTGGTTTTTGTGATCATATTGGTATTGTCATCCGTAGTGTTTTCGATGCCGCATCTGCTGAGGGCTTATAAGGACAATTCCGCCCTGGTCGGGCAGGAGCCTTACTATCATCTCAGGGCAGCTGAACAGATTCTCGGACAGTCATCTGTGGATGATCCATTTGTCGACGATATCTTCATCTCACCTTATGATTGCCTCGTAGCCTTCTTCCTCATGATCGGGCTTGAAGGTATCATCCTGAGCAGGCTGCTGCCTTTCATGATAGGCATGCTTTTCATGTTCTTTGTCTGTCTGAATCTCAGGAGGGCTGATTCTGACAATCTGAAGCTGGTCCTTTTTGCAGTATGCATCCTGCTCTCTCCCGGGCTGATTTTCATATTCTCATTCTCGAATGCTCTCTCCTTGGCCCTCTTATTGTCTGCAATCGGGCTGTATTGCTTCTCATCCCCTTCAAGGGCCGTCAATTATCTGTCTGTAATATGCATTTCTGTCCTGGCATTCTTCAACATCGCTTACGCTTCGATAATGCTCATGATATTCTTCGTCCATATGATCCGCCAGAGGAGGGGTCATCTTGTGTTCCTGCTCTCTCTTCTTGTTTCTCTCATGATATTCCATCTCTTCAGCATTCATGTATACCTCCAGTACAACCAGGTGAGCATGCTGTCCTCGGCATCTGTGCTCTCCCAGCTGGTGTCTGATTTCGGGAGCTTCAAGGGTTTTGGCATATATAACCTGATACTTGCTGTCATAGGCCTCTTTGTTTCCTGGAAAGATAAGTTCAGATATATCTGGGCTTATGTCCTCCTTTTCTTCCTGATATTCTATTATCCGAGCACAGGCATGGATCTCCTCATACCCGCCGGCATCATCATTGCCATCTTCGCTGGCTTAGGACTCAACAGCCTGGTGAGGCTTGATTGGCAGATATCCAAGATCAGGGATCTGACCATCATAATCGTCTTCTGCGGCCTCATCTTTTCATCTTTTTCCCTGGTGAACAGGGTGAGCTCATTTTATCCTGATGATGATTATGTCGAGGCTTCATCTTTCCTTTCAGGCTCTGGTGTCGTCCTGAGCCATTTCTCTAATGCGCATATCATAGGATATTATTCCGGTCTTCCTGTCCTGCCGGATCCGCTTATTGCATATGGCGGTTCAGATGCGGATGCCATATATCATGACATAGATACCATCTTCAGCTCCTCTGATCTTGACGATACTAAGAGGATGCTGTATAAGTATGATGTGAAGTATATCTTCATCGATTCCCGCATGGACCAGGGCCTGGTATGGGAGAAGGAGAATCAGGGCCTGCGGTTCTTGTTCAGGAATGATGAGACGTTCAGCAGGGTCTTTGCCAATGATGGCATTGAGATCTGGGAAGTGCTGGATGCAAGGCCTGAATGGGTCGGTTTTGAGTTGATTGATGATGAATCTTGATTTCGGGACAGTGCTTGTGTATGTGATGTCATACTTTGGCCTGTTCACTGCCATCTTCTTCCTGATAACATTGTATGAGAACAGGGGGGGCCTGAAGAATCCTGTAAATGGCAGGTTTCCTGTCGTCACTATTGCTGTGCCTGCTTTCAATGAGCAGAGCACTCTCAGACGTACCATCGAGTCCCTTCTTGCTCTTGATTATCCGAGGAAGAAGCTTGACATCATAGTCATCAATGACGGCTCCACTGACAGCACGCTGGAGGTCGCAAATTTGTATAGGAAGCAGGGGGTCAGGGTTTTCTCTAAGATGAATGGAGGCAAGGGGACTGCGCTTAATCTGGCATTGAAGAAGGCAAGAGGTGAGCTCTTCGGGGCTCTGGACGCTGATTCCTGGGTTGAGCCCGGCGCATTGAAGAAGATCGTGGGATATTTCAATGATCCGAAGATAATGGCTGTCACCCCGTCCATGAAGATAGGTGATCCCCAGTCTTTGCTGCAGAAGATACAGTCCATTGAGTATCTTTTCGGCATCTTCCTGAGGAAGATTTTCGCTTTCCTGAACAGCATCCATGTCACGCCCGGCCCTTTTTCTATCTTCAGGAAATCATTTTTTGATAGGTATGGCGGTTATTCGACCCACAATCTCACAGAGGACATTGAAGTGGCGCTCAGGATCCAGAGCCATGGCTATATCATCGAGAACTCTGCTGACGCATGCGTCTATACAAAGGGCCCGAAGAGGTTCAGGCCTCTCCTGAGGCAGAGGCTGAGATGGTATAAGGGCTTCCTTGATAATCTGATGGATTACAGGCAGCTTTTTGGTTTCAGGCATGGCAATCTTGGCATCTTCATCCTGCCTGGCTCCCTGATTTCTGTCGGCCTGGCTGTCATCCTTTTGGTCTATACCTTTGGGAAGCTCATCAGGGATTCTTTCACTACGCTGAGGAATTGGTATTATATAGGATTTGATCTGAAGGAGATGCTCAAGCCAAATTTCGATCTCTTCTACTTTAATCTCAATGCTGTTGTCTATCTTGCAGTGTTCCTTCTCATCCTGGGTCTGTCAATGATTTATATAGCAAAGAGCATGTCGGATGAGAAGTCAAAGATCAAGTGGATTTATTTGTCTTATATAGTGTTTTATATGCCCCTCTTTGGTTTCTGGTGGCTTGTTTCCCTCATTTATAAGGCGACTGGCAGGAAGATAAAGTGGGGGCCAAAATATATTTAAAATAGGTGGGTTCCCCTCATGGGCATGGATAGGAAAAGGGTTCAGAAGACGAAGTATCTTGCTGTTTTTGCTACCACCACGCTCATATTTCTGATTGGCATCCTTGTGGGCAATTATTTCGCTGGACTCAAGCTGGAGACTGTGGATGACATTGAGAATCAGCTGAAGGTCGATACTTTGAGCACTGAGCTCCAGTTCGATCTCTTTGCTGAATTGGCTTGCGAGAACATCAACTCAACTCCTTTGATCAATGAGCTCCACGAGCTTGGCACTAAGCTGGATCATATGGAGAACATCCTTGGTAAGAAGAGCAGGGAAGTCCTGCATCTTAAGGATTATTATTCCGTGCTTGAGCTGCGTCAGTGGATGCTTGAGAAGCGGATAAATGAGAGATGCGGCAAGGACAGCATCCTGATCCTTTATTTCTACTCGAATGATGAGGACATCTGTGATGATTGCGAAGAACAGGGCTTCATCTTGACTTATATAAGGAAGAATTTCTTCAATGTGAATGTGTACTCTTTTGATGTCGACTCTGACAATGCTGCTGTCGATGCTGTCAAGACCATATACGGGGTCAATTCTGTTCCGACCATTATGATCAACAGCCAGAAGTTCGAGGGTTTCACAGAGAAGGAAGTCATTGCTGGGACAATAGAGGCTCTGCGGAATCCTGATAACCAGACACAGGCTGTATCTGATTCATCATTCAGCAGGATCAGCTGATGAATAGACATAAGCGGACATGCCGCAGTCATTTGTGAAGCTCTTCTCCATCCTAATCAGTTCTGACTCATCAAGCACGCTCTTGTCAAATGGCACATTATCGTATGTCGAATAGACAATGTATTTCACATTGTATTTCTGGAGCAGCATCGTGATGTTCTCTGTCCACAGGCTTGCTGCATGCGCGTTGTTGTAATAGCCGAACCATGGCCATGAGTTTGAGAGCACCCATTCCTCAGTTCCCAGCTCTCCTATATGGTCTGATGCCTGCTCGATCGGCCCATTGGTCCTGCACCACCCTCTCTCCATGATAAGGTCTATTGTCGGTATGGCATAGGCCGCTGAAATGAAGACCAGTATTATGATCATCGCCCTGAATTGCTTTCTTTTTGCGCTCTGCATCCATGATTCCATTTCATCTATTGCCTTGAAGGCGAAAAGCAGTATAAATGGCATGATTGCCAGAAGATACCTCTCCAGCTTCATGTTTACAAAGAAGATATAGTACGAGAGTGAGATGATCAGGAATATGAAAGCTATCATGGATGTCTCTGTCTTTCTTTGCCTGTATCCATGCAGTCTGTTGACGAAGATGAATAGGCTGAGCAGGAAGAATATTGACAGCACATGGAAGTTCTTTGCGAAGTTCCAGAAGAAAATGCTGATCGGCTGCCACGTTGTGTATATATCAACAACACTGTACTGTGCTGTGAAATCCCAGAGGGGATTCCCATAATTTAGGGAGTTGTATATCATCCATGGTATCAGGGATAGCGCTATCCCTGCAAAGTATGATAACAGCATTCTTATTTTGTATTTTTCAAAGAATATCCTAAGGATTAGATATGCCGTGACTGAAGCGCCGAACAATGCAAGAGGGAACCTGAACAGGAATGCGATGCCTGCACAAGCTCCTGCTCCGAGAATCAGGTATATGCTTTGGCTTTTTCTTTCCTTGATCATGAGATAATAGCTGAGAAGCACGAACAGCATGCCGGCGATATCCCCATATACCCTGAAGCTCCAGGTCAATAGTATTGGCGTCAAGAATGATATCAATAGGAAATAGGTATGATTTTCTGGGTTTAGCTCTTCTTTGATTATCAGATAGAACACATACAGCATTGCCAGTGTATAGGCTATCATGAGCAGTTTTGCTGCAGCTAGGCTCTCGCCTGTGATCATCCAGATGCCTGCTATTGTGTATTCGAGCAGCGGGAACCTGAAGTCCTCTGCAAAATTTGACACGCCTATCCTGGCTCTCGCATTGCCGAGATATACATTCTCATCCCAGATGAGTCCCGGGTATTGCTGCCAGAGCCATATGTAGAATATCACGGACAGGACAAATATCCCGGCTATCACTGCCTTTTTTTTCATTTTGCTATTTCTTATTCGCTTTTTTTGCTATTTCTTCTTCACTTTGATGACGTCGCCGAGCGTGAATCCCTCTCCTGACTCAGATGCTTTTGCTGTTCCCCTGACTTCCTCGTGCTGGTCGATGATCTTCACTCCCAGATATTTCTCGAACTTCCTGGCAAGTTCCATGCCTGGCTTGAAATGCCCTGACTCGACTTTATGTATCAGGCTTTCTCTCTCTGCCATCACCTTTGCCAGCTCTTCCTGCTTGAGTCCTCGTTTCTCTCTTCCCTTCTTGACTATCTCTGCATATTCTGGGATTATGTATTGGACGATTTCTTTGTTTGGAGCAGGAGTCGCCCTTTGTTTTGCGATGCTTGGGGGTAGTCTCTCAGCTCTTCTCGGCTGTTCTATCACCTTGCCATACCTTGCACAGGCATCGCATACGCTTAGCATTGTCCCTTCTATCTCTGCCTTGACAAGTTCTGTATCATTCCCGCACATGTCGCATTGCATGATTTCACCCTTGTATGATTTTTGTGATTCAGCTTAGAAATCTCCGGTTTTATCTTCAATCATCTCATCAATCCCCAGAATACCAGTATCAGCCACCTTTATAAATATTACCCCAATGATTTAGGTTTATGGCAAGTCCAGCTTATTTTCAATAGCTGCACTCAATGTCTTGATGTACAATAATGCCTGCACTTGGATGCCTTTCCAGTCTTTTTCATATATGGGATTGCCGTAGTAATGGATGCCATTTCTCTTTGTCCTGAATCTTTCGAAGAAGCTCCAGTCAAGGTCAAGTTCTGGATGCTTGACACAGAGATATGCAAAGAGGCATTGGTGATTGATGGATCTGACTTTTTCAAATAGGAGATAAGTTGCTGCGAGGGTGCGCAATATATCATAGTAAAGCTTTAATCCTGTATTCCAGTTCTTGCTGAATATTGCCTGTTCAGCAACTTCTGTATCTCCTTTAGTGATTTCTATGTTTGTCATGATCTTGCCGAAGTCAACCTGTTCCAGATAGACTAAGTACCTGTCTGACATGCATCTTTTATGCACCTCTTCTTTGCTTCTGAAGTTCGACATATGCTGAGACCTCTTGAGGTATTGTACCTTTGACAACAACACCCCTCAGTACATTGTAGATCACACTACGTCTGAACTTTTTTAATTCTTCCTTGTTTTTTACGGAGAATATCTGGATTTCTCGACGGAGTTTCGATTCATATTGTTGGAGGTTGATTTCGCCATCTCCATAGATGAAGATATCAATATCACTTCCGAAATACCAATCGCTCCTGGCAAAACTTCCAAACAGGATTGCGCATTCCACATCTGCAAGATCATCAAGGATTCCGCAACTGCACAACTGATTCATTGCATATATCCTCTTCCTCAGTTTGTAGTTTCCATCCTCATGATTGCTGACATAGTAAGGCATCTTGCCTTTTTCTTTTGTGCGCGTGATGATCTTCTCTTCCTGGAATCTCTTGAGCCATTTTGCTAGTTTGCTTTCTGCAATCCTGATTTCCTTGTTCAGTTCGCAGAAATGCCAGTGCTTTGCTGGGTTTTCAAAGAATAATCTCAATACATCCTCTTCCTTGCTATGCCTTCCCATATTACTACCCTTAAAGGGAAGTATTATTTAAATCTTACCAATAGTTTATATGATAATTTATATAAAAGAGAAGCGATTAGATGATGTATCACACTCAAAGGGGGTGCCATAACATGGCCAAAAAAGAGGTCGAGATAAAAGCAAAAGGTGATAATTCATTCGCATTCTTATCAATCGTTGCCATAATAGCAATAGTCGCATTAGTGGTTCTGGTGACAGGAGTAGGAAAGAGACAGGCAATGCCCACCTATGTCACAACAGGGGTTGAAGGTGGAGATTTGGTTGGGCAGCCGATTGCTGAAGTGGGAGAAGAACAAGCACCAAATAGACCACTAACAAAAGTTGATCCGCATACTGATACTGGATGTGAAGTGGTTGATAACTGGTGGCCGATTCCTGATACATGTAAAGCAAGACAAGGGAGTAATTGTCAGACTTGTTATTTTGATTCAGGCGGGAACTGCAAATGTAAAGAATTCCCTGGTTAAACTAGTATTTTCTCATTTTTACTTTGATTTTCATCTTTATGTATTATCATGATAGCCAGAATCCCAGAATAAGCCAGATATCTTAGTGATCTCTTCATGGTGGGGGGTAGGTTGGCAGGTTTTTAAAGGTTGCTTTATCTTTTTTCCGGAAATCCACTGGTCATTTCGGAGTGAAATATATAAACCATTAAATTATTAGTAAGTTTATGGATAAAGATAATGCTTTGGTTGTTTTCCAGGACAGGAGAATCCGTAGGATTTGGCATCAGGACCAGTGGTTTTTCTCAGTCATTGATGTCGTTCAGGCTTTGACTGACAGCTCTAATCCAAGGAATTACTGGAGTATGCTTAAGAAAAGGGAATCTGAATATGAAATTGACTTGTCCACATTTTGTGTACAACTGAAGCTGCTCTCTGCAGATGGCAAGTATTATAAGACAGATTGCGCAAATGTAAAAGCGCTTTTTAGGATTATACAATCAATTCCCTCAAAAAAAGCTGAGCCTTTCAAGCTGTGGCTCGCACAAGTGGGATATGAACGAATTCAGGAGATAGAGGATCCAGAGCTTGCTCAAGAGCGTATGAAAGAGCTTTATGAGCAGAAAGGTTACTCGAAGGCATGGATAGAAAAACGCCTTAGGGGAATTGCTGTTAGGCAGGATCTGACTGATGAATGGAAAAAACGTGGAGTTGATAGCCAAATCGGTTTCTCAATATTGACAGCAGAGATATCCAAAGCAACTTTTGGCATGACCCCATCTGAATATAGACTATTCAAGAATTTGAAAAATGAGAACCTGAGGGATCACATGACCGACTTGGAACTGATCCTCAATATGTTGGGAGAAGCATCGACAGCTGAACTAGAACGGGTTCATGATCCAAATACTTTTTCTGAGCATAAACAGGTTTCTAGAGATGGAGGAAAAGTTGCAGGAAAGGCAAGGCAAGAATTAGAGAACAAGACTAAGAAACAAGTTATTAGCGAGGAAAATTATCTTGACGAGCCTGAAAAAGTAAAAAGGAAGAAACTCCCGAAAGAGTAAGTTAAAATTTATTATATCCCTATCCCGGCTGCCAATATCCCAGAATAAGCCAGATATCTTAGCGATTTCTTCATGTTTTGTGGGATTATTATATCTTAATAAAGTTTTCAGAAAAAAAAAATGAAGCGCGGAGAGGGACTTTCGGCGCCTTGGCGTTGAAAGTAAGCCACGCCAGTGGCTGCACTCGAACCCCCGAATGATCGCTGTCTGTTTTATATCATCGCCGAAGCTCAATACAGCAATCTGCAGGCGATTGCCTTAGCCGCTTGGCTACCCGCGCTTGATGCGGCTAATCCTGTGTGAATTCTTGACCTTTATAAATATTATCTACTGAATCGCCTGATTCTGCGCCCCTTTCACTCTATAACCATTGAAAATACAAGAGGTCCTGGCCAGATTCGCACAGCGAATCTGGATAAACCAGGATATGATCCCTTGAATTTTCCAGCTAAGAACACTGCAAGGCAAAGGATTAAGAGAACAAGTACAGAACCAAAAAAAAACGCGCCTAGAGGGACTTTCAGGGCACTGAAAGTTCGCAACTTCAGTTGCCGCATTTGAACCCTCGATCTACAGCTCTCTTTGCTTCTATATCCAAAGCATAGAAGGCTGTCGCCCTATCCAGGCTAGGCTATAGGCGCATCTGTGATAATGATAAAATACACCATTTTTAAATGTTCTGCTAAACTTTATATAAGAAACCCTATTGAAAGATTTTATGTCAAAAAAAGGTGTGCTTATTCTGTCAGTATTATTAGTGCTGATCATGATCCCTGTATCATTAGGAGCCTATGAGAAAAAGGTTTATTCTGGTTCTGTGCTTTATCTTGAGGATTTGTGGATAAACTACACTGAAGGCCAGTTCAGGGTATCTTTGGGCTCCTCCAACAAGCTGACTGTCACTTTGCCTGATGGCTTCGGCATGATACTGATAAACAACACATGTGAGAAGAAGGATGATTTCACTGTCTGCTTCAATAATCTCCGATATGATCATCATAATGCGACTCTTGATAAGGATATCAACAGGGCTTCTTTCAATATAAGTGAATCAAGGCCGAGCCCTGCATGGATCACGATAAGACAATCGATCGACATCCCTGAGCTCAATATCGGCCAGTCTGCAAGGATTGAAGTCACTCTCGAGAACACAGGTGACCTGTCTGCCCAGAACACTTTATACTCAGTCATTTTCCCTGATTTCTTCGACATCACACCATATGGGCCTTCAGTGAATCTTCAGGATGGTTCGTATCTTGTGAAGTGGCGGGGAGAGGTGAAGCCTGGTGAGAAGCGGTCTTTCAGTTACAGGATTGTGCCGAAATCAAACATCACATTGGAATCGAAAGCCCGCCTGAGCTATGATGACGGCGAGAAGAAGGCAGAGATGAATTCCCAGGTTATGAAGATAACAGTCCTGCCGCATCAGCTTGCCTTGGTGCTCTCCCCGCAGAACGGGTCTGTCGGATTGGGTGACTCCTTCATTTTCTCTGTCTGGATGAAGAATCTTGCTCAGAGATCCATTGATATAGACACCAGGATTGATGTCCCTGACTCTCTTAAGATCCTGGAAAAGGACAAGAGGCTCCTCAACCTCGGCTGGAAAGGCAAGCTGGGCCCTCAGGAATCTGTGAACCTGACCTTGAATTTGTCGTCGACAAGGATAGGCAATTTTTCTGTCTTTGTAGGGACATCATATGTCTTGGACAGTATTGAGACTCATTTTGAGTCATCATCTGTCATCAGGCCGTATTGCGCCCCTCTTTTGTTGGAATATGATATCACTGATAATATTGGCAGCATATCTATCCCAATTAGGATCAGGAATATCGGATCATGCGGATATAATAATGTGTCTTTGTCTGTCAGCTCGGATATTCCTGGTTTTTCAGGTTTCGAGAAGCATATCGGCACTCTTCCTGCCCGCATGCATGATTCCATAGATGATATCAGGATCATGACTCCCGAAGGTGATTTCTCTGCAGATATGGGATTGGGTATGCTTCTTGCCTATCAGACTTCATTCGGCCAGCAGTTCGAGATGTCAAAGGAGATAGATCTGGGTGTCGTGTCAGATTCTGGACAGGCACTTCATGAAGATCCGGAGGATGAGGGAGATTTCAGCTTCTTTGATTTCAGGTTCAATAAGGACTACTTGATGATAAGTGTTGTCACCTTTGTGATTGCGGCATTCATAATGCTGCATTTCTATTACAGGAAAGACCTGACTGAGCCCTAAGGCAGCCATGTCTTCGGATTCTCAAGCTTCGCCGGAAGGTATTCTGTCATCACGGAATTCAGTCCGCGCGCAGCAAGAGCCTGCTGCTCTGCCCTGACTTTCAGCGTCGTGATATCCTTGAGCGCTTTCTGCCACTGCGGATACTGCCTGACAAACGGGTCGTTCTTCATCCCGTCCTTTATCCTCTTGATGTCGACTTCCTTCAGAGGGTGCGTCGGAAGCTTGTAATCGACGATGTCCTGTGCTGTGATCCCGAAGAATTTGGCGTTCGGCACGCAGAAGTATTTGTTGATATGCGCCGCATTCCCTGAACCCACTTTCAGGGTCCTGTAGATGTTCAGCCAGCCGTAGGGGTCCCCGTCTGTGAAGGCATAGACTGGTAATTTCTTGTAGTCAGACAGTCTTCTTATGAATCTCCTGCATGCCCTTGTCGGCACTCCGCCGAGGCTTATCAGTATGCAGTTCGCTGTCTTCCAGTAGGAGTGCTTGACGAGCCTCTGGTACATACCTGCCGTCTCTATCGCAAGGATGAACTTGGCATTCGTCTCGAAACCGAGGTGCTCGACTGAGCTGGGCACCGAATAGGCCCCTGTCCCCATCTTGCTGCAGTCTATCTTCACCTCATTCCCTGTGGAAGGGTCCTTGTCGACGACAACAAGCTTGCCTGCGACATCGCCTCCCTTCTCTTCCGGGATGAACCCTATCTGTTCCCTGTTGACCATCAGCATCGCTTCTATATCATCCATGACAGCATCGGATTCTGGCTGCTCCCTGAACCTTGCGTCGCCCCAGTTCTTTGAGATGTAGTACGCTTCCCTTTTTGTCGCGATGTCATCTGTCTTTATGAGCTCTTTCGAGAATGACATCAGCCTCAGTGTCTGGGCGAATGTCTTGACAGTGCTCGCTGTGAGTGTCCTGTTCTTCATCTTCCCCAGGAGCTCAAAATATCCCACTTTCGGATCATAGGTGACATTGTTGAGCGCCCTCAGAGGCATGGCTATCTCAGGCTTCTCTTTCTTGATTATGCTTTTGTATATGCTGGTTGCTATGTCCTTTATCCCGTCCAGCACATTCTTACTCATCCATATCACTCGTCACTATGGTTTCGTCCTTCATCTCTACACCCTGTTTCCTTGAGCTCTCCAGTATGTCTTTGAGGTTTGTGAGCACTCTCTGCTCCTGGGCGTCGTCCAGGCCGCACAGGTCCTTCAGCGCGGATCCGACATGGGGCAGGAATTTCTCTATATAGCTCCTTTTCTGGAGCTCGTCTCCGACCCTTCTTTTCTTGGCTACATATTTGTACAGCTGCCTGCCGCATTCCTGCAGCGCCAGCTTTATCTCCTTGCTGATTTCCGGGTAATGGGCGATCGCTTCTTTTGCCTCTGATGTGAAAGGCGCCCATACTGATACGAAATGTACCAGTATGACGACTGGGCCGACCGGCAGCGAGTTCTGGCTCTGCTGCAGCCCGTATGACCTCCATGTGGTCTCGGTTATCGCATCTGTTATGGCGCAGGCTCCTTGCTGATACAGCAGCGGCACCCGGTTGGCGAACCTGAGCACAGTTGCGCTCTTCTCTGCCTCAAGCTGCCCGCCATATGCTATCCCTGCTTCGATGACAAACGGATTGCCCCTGTATACGCTCGGCGGTCTTGAGGTTGAGGCATAGAATTCTGCCTGGAATTCCTTCTTCATCCCTTTCAGAACAAGCTCGTGGCCGAGTGGGCTGATGCAGTCAGTGGGGGGCGCTATTATCTTGGTGTCATGGATCGCTTTTATCAGCCTTTCAGCCTGGTCCCTGCTCACGCTCTCCGGTTTCACATTTGTTAGGACTGATGCTTTTTGGCATATCTCTTTTGCAGTGCCCGGACCGACCCGGGAGAATTCTGTGACAAGGAACTGCTGCAGTGTTCTCGTCTCAGTGTTGTTCAGCATCTTTATCAGGACGCCTAGCTCCACGCCGTGAGGGTGCGGTTTTATCTCCTTCGGCTCTGCCGGCAGTTCATCAGTGGCCCGCGGGAATATTATCTGCTCTGCCTTTGGATTGGTATAGACGAAGGTCGCATGGGGGTTTATGGTCGCTGTCTCCTTCAGGTATTCATCGACGCTCTGCGGCCCTTTCTGGTATGATGCCTCTAGGTCAAGCTCGAGCCTGGTGCCGTGGTCCTTGTTCCATTCAACTGATTCCTCTTTCTTGACGTCAGGATGGTTCTTCTGCGTGTCGATATGGAGTTCGCAGTAGTTTGCAGGCTCATTCGACCCTGTCTTTGAGGTGATCCTGATCGGCCTTCCTGTTGTGAGCTGGCCGTACAGCGCAGCTGCGCTGATTCCGATGCCCTGCTGACCTCTTGCCTGCTTGAGGGTGTGGAATTTGCTCCCATAGAGAAGCTTTGCGAATATCTTGGGTATCTGTTTCTTCACGATCCCGGGCCCGTTGTCCTCGACAATTATCCTGAAGCGGTCATTCCCCATGTCTATTATCTCCACTGATATTTCAGGGAGTATCTTCGCTTCCTCGCATGCGTCAAGTGAATTGTCGACTGCTTCCTTCACTGCGGTCAGCAGTGCCTTCCTTTTGTTGTCGAAACCGAGAAGATGCCTGTTCTTCTCGAAGAATTCTGCGACCGATATCTCGCGTTGCTTTGTCGCCATCTGCTCGGCGATATTTGATTTGTCACCCTCTTTTGTCATTTGCCTGGTCCCCTTCTGGGTTATTTATTAATTTTTCTATAGGTTCCTTTCTGCAAATTGTCTCATCTGCAATTCTTTGTATCTTTTCTCGAGCCATTTGTAGACATTCTTGTGCGGGCTTCCGTTCAGCAATGACTCGACTGCTCTCCTTGCGATTGTCGCTGACTCTGCCTCTCCGATTATTCCGATTGTCTTTCCGTACACAGAGACAGAGCATCCTGTCAGGGTCTCTATTGTCTTCCTTGTCTTGCCGCCTGTCCCTATCACTCTTCCTTTTATCCTTTCCATGTGGCTTTTCTTGTCCTTGACATAATCTGTGACCTCAAGGATCTCGAGGACATAATCCTGTTTTGTGAGTAGCAGTGCAATCTCGGGATTGAATCCGCGGCCGATCGCTTTGATGATCTCTCTCGCTGAATAAAGCCCTATTGCATCATTTCCTGTTATCGTCACATCCCCTTCCTTTGAATCTATATCCAGGTTGGAGCTGGTCGCTTCTTCGAGCTGTGCTTTTGTCTCTCCGTTCTTTCCTATCAGTACAGCTATCCTTTCTTTTGGTATTTTGAGATCATACGCGAATTCTGGCATATTAGGCCTTCTTGCCTGCTTCTTTTTTAACTTTTCTATACTAAGAACAAACTTACACTTACAATGTAAGTAATTCTTTACCTACAATGTAAGTATTAATACTCACAATGTAAGTATTATACCTACATTGTAAGTATAAAAAGATACCAAAAGAGACTCAATGATAATAAGAATATCAACAATCCCAAAACAAATATTTACTAATTAGTAACAAAAATCGAAACATATAAATATAAGTTATGCCTATACAATGGTAACAGATTTGGTTGTCAATCAAATCATCATGCTAACCACCTCTTTTTCCCTAGCAAAGCACTGCAAAGTGCTTTGCCAGGGTTTTTATGCTCATCAGCTCTTGCTTATTTCTTCTTGATTCGATAGAACTGGAAAATGCGCTTTTTCAGAGCAAAACAAAATCTTTATATACTCATGAAATCATTGATTGGATATACCGAATTTGCACAAATGGGTCCTTTTTTGAGCAGAAACCTTGTGTTTCGGCAGTGATATCAAGCCACTCTTGTGCAATACAGCCCGTCACGAGAGTACCCAACAGAGCATACGATGAGGGAGTGATTCGCTACCGCTTCCATTATCAAGCGATGAGTTTGGGAGTTAGTGCATCGGGCATCATATTCATTGTCATAAGATCACATATTGCAGAAGAACACTTTCATTTCATCATTAGGGGTTGGTTAGGGTATTAGTTCTGATGTAATTTGTGAGTAGGATGATTATTAAAATGAGAAAGGCTATTTCACATTCATTGGATCACTCAGTTTTGGCTGATTTGGATTATTTTGGGGAGTGAGTAGCTTTTTCTTTGATAGGAGGGAAATAAAATGGGTAAGATAAGCCCGGTATCTGCAAAATATATAGTCCATACCACTATTGATATTGAGGGTGTTGTTGACAGGCCTGATGTCATTGGCGCGATTTTCGGCCAGACAGAGGGATTATTGGGATCTGATCTCGAGCTCAGGGAGCTCCAGAGGTCTGGAAGGATTGGCAGGATTGAGGTCGATGTCGAGACAAAGAACGGTAAGACAAAGGGCAATATAATAATCCCTTCTTCGCTTGACAAGGCTGAGACATCCATCATTGCAGCTGCCTTGGAGATCATCCAGAGGATAGGTCCGTGCAATGCGAAGATCAAGGTCGAGAACATCGAGGATGTCAGGATTTCTAAGAGGAATTTTGTCATAGAGAGGGCCAAGGAACTGCTGAAAGGCCTGATGGACAATGTCCTGCCTGACTCGCAGGAGCTCACCGATGAGGTGGCCTATTCTGTGAGGATTATGGAGTGCCAGGAGTACGGGAGGGAGCGTCTTCCTGCAGGCCCCGCGATCGACGAGTCTGACGAGGTCATTGTGGTCGAGGGCCGGGCTGATGTCCTTAACCTCCTGAAGCATGGCATCAAGAACTCTATCGCAATAAACGGCACCAACATACCTCAGACCATAATGGAGCTCTCCAGGAAGAAGATCGTGACTGTCTTTGTCGACGGTGACAGGGGCGGTGATCTGATAATTAAGGAGATCCTTGAGGTCGGCGAGATAGATTATGTTACAAAGGCCCCTGACGGCAAGGAAGTCGAGGAGATCACAAAGAAGGAGATCCACAAGGCTTTGAGGAGCAGGATGACTGCTGAGCAGGCCAAGCTTGAGATAGGCGCGAGGAAGGACCTTGATCAGGAGAGGTCCAGGAGGCCTACGATAAGCAATGGCAACAGGGATCAGAGGCGTGATTTCCAGCAGAAGAGGGATTTCAGGCCGCCTGAACAGAGGGACAGGCCGCAGCCGCCGGTGCAGAGGCCCAGGATCACTGATGAGGAGAAGGCCAAGTTCAAGGAGATGCTTGAGGGCCTTATCGGGACAAGGGGTGCTTTTGTGCTAGACGACAAGCTGAACATCCTAGGCAAGGTCCCCATTACAGAGCTCCAGTCCACACTGAAGAGCCTGAACAGGGGAATCTATGCTGTTGTCATGGACGGCAACATCGACAAGAACCTGCTCCAGATGGCAGAGAGATCGCAGGTGAAGTTCCTTGTCGCCATGGACGCAAAGGTCAAGCCGACCGGCCCGCACATCACTATCGTGACAGGCGCGAACCTTTGATGTCATGATCTGTGATTCAAAAAAAATTTAAGTAGGGACCTCTTGGGGATACTCATGATTAGTTCAAAAGAGCTGTCTGGGTGGGCACTGGATTATGTCAGGAGCAGGGATGCCCATTTCAGGAGGATTCAGGATATCGCCCGGCGGGGTGATGATTTTTTTGTTAAGTTCTCTGATAGGGAAGTGCTCTATCTTATTGAGCCTGACATGAAGGCTGATTCCTTGGATAAGGATAAGAACTATGTTCTTGTGACCCTGAATACAAAGAAGAATTTTGATGCGCTGATAAGGGTTTGGCCGGATCTGAAGGCCATCAGGGGCCTTGCTGTGTGGTTTGTGAATCCGAATTCAGCGAATGAGACCAAGTGGATGATCAATCCTTATATCCATTCCAAGATATGTGATGATGAATCTCTGAAGACCGGCCTCAAGGCCATGTTCGACACTGTTGATGTAATCTGATTTTTTCTTATGAAGATATTTTGTAGTTCGCATCATCCTCTGCCTTGTGATATTTCTAGAGAGAAAATTCAAGTGGCCACGACCAGATTCGCAGAGCGAATCTGGATAAATCCTGATTTTATCCCTTGGATTTTCAGATGGGTCAAGGGATTAGGGCAAAGGATCAAGAGGGTTAGTGCAAAAATATCTTGGCTAACAGTACAAAAAGATTAGAAAAAGAAACTTTATTCCTTCTCTTCTTCCGGATTATAGGAAGGCACAGCTGATTTGCTTATCACCATGATGTCACCTATGGCCTTGACCAGCTGGTGCGGGATGATGACTCCTTTCGCGCTTCCCAGGACCCGGTTAAGGAAACTTGATTTTGTGGACTTGACTCTCCAGCCGAACACCTTGTTTTTTGTGAGGATTGCCTCTTCGACATCGCCGAAATAATCGCCATTGTCTGTGAAGACTTTCATCTCATAGGATTCGCTGATTTTCTTCATCTTGATCATTTTTCCCCTCCTTTAGTGTAACTTGGATAAAAAAGTGATACCAAGACCAATGCCAGATGCCTATATAAAGTTTTCGTCATAATCTATAAAAAGGCAAGGCTTCCCCAACAGGAAGTATTTAAAAATGGATAATCTGCTGATTGTCGGGACTTCTCACATTGCAAGCCAGAGTGTGAAGGAGGTGAATGAGGCTTTTGAGGGTTTCAGGCCTGATATCATCGCTGTTGAGCTTGATCCCCATCGCCTCTATGCCCTGACCCATAAGCAGAAGGGCTTCTCTTTCAGGGATGCCATGAGTGTGGGTTTCACCGGTTTTCTCTTCAGCCTGATCGGAGGCTTCATCCAGAAGAGGCTCGGCAGGATTGTCGGCATGGATCCTGGCTCTGAGATGCTTGAGGCAGTGAGGATTGCAAAGGCTAAGAAAGTGAGGTTTGCGCTGATTGACCAGGACATCCAGATAACCTTGGCCCGTTTCTCGAAATCCCTGACATGGAGAGAGAAATTTAGGATTGTGGGTGATATTTTCTCTGGAATATTCTTCAGGAAGAGGCAGATGAGCAAGTATGGGCTGGATTCCATTGACCTTGATAAGGTGCCTGAGCAGGAGCTCATCAGGAAGATGATAAGCATCATCAGGAAGCGTTATCCTAACATATATAAGGTGCTTATCCATGAGCGCAACAGGTACATGGCTGATCGCTTGTCATATATTCTGGAGCATGAGCCTGACAGGAGGGTCCTTGCTGTTGTTGGTGCAGGCCATAAGGATGGCATGGAGAAGATGCTTTCTAAAGGGGCTGCCCCTGCTTCTCCTGACTACTCTTTCTCGTATGAATTCAAAAGCTGATGCACAAAGCGAAGAACAGGGAAAAATTTTTAATATACAGGCCGTTTAAAAAGCTGTAATGTCAGATCTATGGTATAATATCAAGAGGTACGGCCTTTTCAGCGCTGAAGAGACCAAGTACTTGGTGATATCTATCCTTGTACTGGGACTGGTTGTGGGCTATGATGATGGCAGGCCTGTGTTCAATGCTGCTCTTTGGAGCTTTAATCTGCTGAATTCAGTGCTGATCGTTGCTCTGACTATCTTGGTCAACCAGATTGGCCACCGTATCGCTGCCCTTTCCATAGGCCTGAGAGCTGAGTTCAAGATATGGTATGCCGGCATCATCTTTGCGCTCATCATTGCAGTGGTGACGAGAGGCAAGTTCTGGTTCCTCCTTGTGCCAGGGGGCATAATTGTCCATCATATGATGGGCCACAGGATGACTTATTTCAGATATGGCCTGAATTATTGGGCTATTGCGATGGTTGCGACAGGCGGGATTCTGGCCAATGTGATGCTCGCCCTTTTCCTTAAGATAATCATGGCGACGCCTTTGGCAAATCCTTTGGTCGAGAAGGCCCTTCTCGTGAATATAGTCTATGCTTTTGTGAATATGCTCCCTATCCCTCCGCTTGATGGCTCGCATCTTTTCTTCTCGTCAAGGGCAACATACTCTTGGGTCTTTGGTTTTGTCCTTGGCCTTTGCCTCCTGCTCTATTTCACGAATTTCTGGCTGAGCCTGCTCGGCGCTGTGGTCATAGGGACTATTGTCTGGATAATGTTCCTTTACTTCATCGAGGTGCCTGGATGAGGATGCTGAGAGGCAGGAGAGGCCTGGAGTATTACATGGACTGGGCTGAGATCTTTTTCTTCATCCTGCTGGTGATTGGCTTTGTGCTCTCCCTGTCCACAGGGAGCGCTTTTGTCAGCTATGTCATCATCATCCTGACAGGGCTTTTGTCAGGGCGCATCCTGCATGACAGGAAGCATAAGGGCAAATTCCCTTATTATCTCATAATAATAGGTTTCCTGCTCGGTTATCTGATTGGGAATTTCTATGCCAACACCAAGGTGCTGATGTTCTTATTCATTGTCGTCAACATATTCAGCTACTGGCTTCATGAGAAAGGCTATATGGAGAAGGGTCTTTTTTCCTAGCTTCCTATCGGCAGGCTGTATCTCCATATATTGTATGCAAAGTTGAGTTTGCTGAAGAGGTCGAATTTCTCTCTTTCATCCATTGTGACAAATTCTGCTGACGTGCCGGCTGTCTGGAGCTGCTGGTCCATCATCCTGTACCTGATGACCTTTTCAGCTGTCTTGTAGCTCATTGAGTCAGCGTCTGTCTTCATCTGCTCAGGTATGAGATCATATGCTTCTTCTTTCCTGGCGCCGGATGGAGTGCTTTCAGTGTATGCCTGGTATGGCATTGCCTCCTGCTTCTGGTGTCTCGCGATATAATTGAAGAATTCCTTCATCTTGTCAGATATGCGTGAATATGGGGCTGGATGAGATCTGGTATCTTTCACAGGCCCGGGCATGCTCTCTTCTTTTGCCTTCACAACAACCTGTCTTATCTCATCCTCTATTGTCTTCTGGCTTGCGCTTTGGAGTGCCTTCTGCACAAGCATCTCAAGATAATCCTTGTCCCCTTTTTTCATATCCCACCTTTGATGTCTTGATTTTGTTGTGGGGAGATTTAAAAATTTAATCATCCGGTGGCTCCTGTTTTATCACAGCAACAGCTTAAATAGATTTAAATAAACACTCCTCACTGGACACCCCTCAATAACCTATTTAAATGCAGGATGATGCTTCTGCAGGATGATAAAGAACTTCGAGCCAAGGCTCTATCAGCAGACTGTTGTATCAACTTGCGTAGATTACAATACCCTGGTCATCCTACCCACAGGCATGGGCAAGACTAACATCTTCCTGATGCTTGCTGCCCATAGATTAAGGAACTACCCTAATTCAAAGATCCTTCTTCTCGGACCGACAAGGCCTCTGATTGACCAGTATCTTGATGTCTTCAGGACCAATTTTGATATTGCAGAGGATCAGATGGCTATCTTCACTGGTATGATAAGCCCTGAGAAGCGTCAGAAGCTCTGGCAGTCATCAAAGATAATCTTCTCGACTCCCCAGGGCCTGGAGAATGACCTGATTTCAGGGAAGATCTCTTTGGAGGATGTCTCCTTGATAGGCTTTGATGAGTCCCATCGCGCTGTCGGAGATTATTCTTATGTCTTCATTGCAAAGAATTATTACAATAAGGCGAAGTATCCGAGGATCCTCGGCCTGACTGCTTCTCCCGGCCATGATCTTGAGAAGATCTCTGAGGTCTGCAGGAATCTTTTCATCGAGGAGATTGAGATCAGGACTGAGGATGATCCCGATGTCAAGCCTTATATCCAGGATGTCGCCATCTCATGGGTGAAGGTCGAGCTCCCGGATGATTTCAGGCTTATCCAGAAGAATCTGAAGCACTGCTTTGATTCAAAGCTCCAGACAATAAAGGATAATGGTTACATAAAGGGATTGAAAAGCACTTTGATGGGCAAGAAGGAGCTTCTTTCCATTATGGGCTCTTTGCATAAGGACATCGCGGGCGGCAATAAGGACTTTGATCTCATGCGTGCTGTCTCTCTTCTTGCTGAGGCAATGAAAGTGCAGCATGCTCTTGAGCTTCTTGAGAGCCAGGGCATCACCCCTCTTTTCCAGTACATGGAGAAGCTGAATAATGATGCGAGGACATCTAATGTCAAGGCAGTGCAGAATCTTGTGAGGGATCTCAATTTCAGGACTGCTTATTATCGTGCGAGGGAGCTTTTTGAAAAAGGTGTGGAGCATCCCAAGCTTGAGAGGCTCAGGGAGATGGTCAAGAGCGAACTGTCAAAAGGCCAGGATGTGAAGATCATTGTCTTCAACCAGTTCAGGGACAGCGCCTTGAAGATTGTCAGTGAGCTCAAGAAGATAGATGGGGTGAATCCTGTGCTTTTTGTCGGCCAGATGAAGAAGAAGGATACAGGGATGAGCCAGAAAGAGCAGCAGGAGGTTTTGGAGAAGTTCAGGGACAATGGCTTCAATGTCCTTGTCGCGACTTCTGTTGCTGAGGAAGGCCTTGACATCCCTGCTGTTGACACTGTCATTTTTTACGAGCCAGTCCCCTCTGTCATCAGGACGATCCAGAGGAAGGGCAGGACTGGAAGGCAGGAGAAGGGCAAGGTCTTTGTCCTTATGACAAAAGGCACAAGGGATGAAGGTTATAGATGGAGCGCTCATCATAAGGAGAACAAGATGTACCGCACTTTGCATGAGCTCAAGACCAGCATGAAGCTCAAGAAGCCCAGGAAAGAGGCTCCTTTGGATGGATTCTTGTCTGAAACCCCCCTGTATGTTTATGCTGACCTGCGTGAGAAGGGCTCTGGCATCATGAAAGATCTGATTGGCAAGGGTTTCTCTATCCAGCTCAAGAATCTTGAGGTCGGTGATTATGTCTTGTCTTCAAGATGCGCTGTCGAGATCAAGACTGTGCCTGATTTTGTTGACTCCATTATTGATGGCCGTCTTCTGTCCCAGCTCAAGGAGCTTAAGAAGAATTTTGAGAGGCCTCTTGTCCTGCTTGTCGGCCAGGAGGATATCTATTCCCAGAGGAAGATACACCCTAATGCTATCAGGGGCATGTTTTCTACTATCGCTTTGTCTTATGGCATCCCCATAATGCAGGCAAAGGATTCTCAGGAAGCAGCTTCTCTGCTTGCTATCATGGCAAAGCGCGAGCAGGAGCAGACATCCAAGGATTTCAATCCTCATGGCTCTAGGAAGCCCATGTCTCAGAAGGAATTGCAGGAATATATTGTATCATCCTTGCCTGGCGTCGGCTCAGGTCTCGCTAAACCTTTGCTTGAGCATTTTGGAAGCGTGAAGAAGGTCATGGATGCATCAGAGGAGAGACTGCAGAAAGTCGATAAGATCGGTCCGAATAAGGCTAAGGAGATAAGAAGTATCCTTGATGAGGATTATTGAGATTACTCTTCCATGATTACCTTGGTCTTGTCCAGG
Organism: Candidatus Woesearchaeota archaeon; assembly: GCA_016928155.1. Lineage (NCBI taxonomy): Archaea > Nanobdellati > Candidatus Woesearchaeota > Candidatus Woesearchaeota archaeon. The sequence goes on from JAFGLG010000017.1 coordinate 45,643, forward strand.
ATTTTTTTTGCTGTATTGAGCAGGTCTGCATATTCTCCGTTTTCCAGTGTTGTTTTTGTGTTGTATTGATACTTTTCCCTCAGGCTGATTGCTGTTGTTTCATGTGCATTGATGAGTGCCACTTTTTGTATATCCTCCTTATTTAGGTTTATTTTCTTGTCATCGATCAATGACTCGATCAGGGAGAATGTGCATTCCTGGTTCCTGCTTTCGAATCCCTCTTTTAAGAGTATTGACAAGAAACAATGGTATATTGTGTAGAAAAGGCTGATTGAGCACCAGTCTGTGAATCCTCCTTTGTTTAGGTATAATGTGGCTTTCAGGTTGTGTTCTGCCTTGGTCATGTGTTCTTTGGCTCTCGTCAGGCTTGGCTCTGTCCTGACAATGCCCCTGTGTTTGTGCCCTTTCTCAAGCTCTTTCTGCGCTTTGTTGAGGCACCATCTTAGTTTATTCTTTGCGTGACTCATGGTAAACCCTGATGAATTGGTCCTCGCCAGTCACAAGGATGCCCTTGATGGCATCTAATATTGGCTTGTGTTCCTTTTTAACATTTTCCTGGATTTCTCCGGAAGTTTGGTACAAAGGATGGATTTTTTTCGGGTTTACCTTATTTATCTCATTGACTTCTTTTTGCAGCCTCCTGAATCTCCTCTTGTCAGTTATCAGGAGCGCATCGATATCATTCGGGTCTGGTTTCCTGAGCACTGATCCGAACAGGATGATGATGTCGGCATTTCTTATTTTTCTGAGCTCTGTTATCCATCTCCTTATCCTCGGAGGTGCGTGCAGCGCCTCTCTTGACAGCATCAGGGAAACATATCTTTTGGCATATTCTGCATTGCTTATCCTGTAGATTGTCGCCTGCCCTATCTTGCTTGATTTCAGGACACCCTCTTTTTCCAGTCTTTTCAGTATCTTCAGTGCTCCCATTGGTGTTATATTGGCTTTCTTGGATATGCTGTTCGCATTGTAATGCCTCTCCGGGCTCTTGGCTATTGTCAGTACAATCTCCATCTCTGCTGCTGTTATGTCTCTCATATAAACATCAAGTTTATATATATAAACTGATAGTTTATAAAGCTTCTGTTTAGGACAGCTGGGCCATATGGGGATTCCCCAGAAAACCGTGGGTATCAGCCCTAACAAGGCTAAGGAGATAAGAAGTATCCTTGATGAGGATTATTAGGCTGTACCGCCATTTCCTGGCGGGTATGGGTACGAATCAACATACTCAGGTGGTGGCGGGGGGGTTGGAGGCCTCAATTGAAGGAATGAATAAGGATATCCTGTGAGCACTCTATTCCTATAATATTCTTGATACCAATCCCTCATGTTTTGCATGATCTGGTTAGATTGTTCAGATGAGACACCATATACATAGAAACCTCTTGATACAGGAGTTGTTACCCCATATTTTTCCTCTAGCTTGTCATGCACAAATTGGTTTGCATCTGCTGAGCAGAAATCGCAATCTCCGATTGAGAAATGAGTGTTTAGTCTTTGTTCTGCATTTCTTATTGATTTGTCTCCCACTAGTCCTTTATTGGTTATTGTAGGTTCATCATATGAGAACATTGGCCCCATTGCATCATCAAGTCTTTGCTCGAAATCATCGCCGAAATCATATTGTGATTGCCACTGTGACTCCCATAATGATTGATCCCATATTAATTCAGGTGCAAAAGGGTCAGCTCGCTGCTGTCTCATTTCTGCAAAATATTCATCAATTGAATCAGAAACATCTCTCAGTCTTAGTGGCTCATCTACTATCGTGGTCTCAAATCCTAATTGAAGATTTTCTGCTAATGCATCAGACCTGAAGAGTGAAGATGGTGATCTGTCTCCAATGGCGCAGAATAGGCTGGATGACCCGCAGTCCTGGAATGGCTCAAAATCTGCGAGGAACTCCTCTGAGTGATGTGCATCAGTCACAAATGTAGGCTCTGTGTCAAGTAGGTCTAGGTTCCCGATGTCGAATGTTGTGGTATGCCTTATTTCCTCTCTTTGTCTTTCATTGATGGCTTGCATTTGCGAGGTTGAGATCGTGCTCATCTGAATCCTCCCCCCCGCACCAGCCGAGTACTGTCTAACTTCTGTTGCTGTCCCGGGGTTTATAAATATCTGCTCTCCTGCAAAGATAAGGTCTCCTCCTCTATCGCTTCTCTCCTGGATATTAGGATTCATTCTGACAAGGTCCTGCCATGTCACTGTTTGTCCTGTTTGCATGCTTAGATCTTGTGCAATGTGTGATAATGTGTCCCCTGATTTGACATCGTAAGTCCCGACTGCCACATCAAATGATCTTGATGGCCTGTGTGAAACAGCTGGGGCTTCAGGATCAGGTTGAGGTGGTGTGTTTGTTGCCACCTGTTGAGGAGTTTCTACTGGCCCTAGTTGTATCACGGGCCCGTATGGTTCTGTATAGGCTAAGAACTGTTCACTGGCGCTGTATCCTCCAAAACCCATTAGACCCGCCAGTGTCGGATCTACACCTGAACCAATCAACATACTGCCCAGAGGATCATTGAAATCAAATACTTGTTGGCCTTCTGCTATCTGAATTGAATATACCCCATCTCCCATATTGCCTGTTATGGGCTGTATTGAAATTATGGGCCCATCATTTCTAGGTACAGTATTGAGATAGACTTGAGTACCATCACTTAATCCTGTTGGGGATGATCCGAAAGTCAATGTTATCGGATCAGATGAATGGCTTTGTGTGAGTATTGTTTGAGGTTGCTGGACTCCTAACTGTTGTATCCTGAGATCTGTTCCTTCTTCTGCCCTTACAAGCCCTTGTCCATCAACCCAGGTGTATGATGCCTGTCCGGTTGCATGCACCCCCGCCAGCATTCCGTGTGTTCTAGGGAATGTGAGATCTGCTGCCCCATTCATATCCGTATATGTTTTCCCAGTGGTTGCATCTAAAATCAGGACAGGTTGCTGCGTTGTCTCCATCCTTATCTCAACACTATTCTCATCGACAACTCTCACAGGTCCTAAGAGTCTTGTTGTATCTCCTAGGGTTATGACTTGTATTGACTCTGAATCATCTGCCAGAAGCAAATGGCTGTTGCTTGAAGTCCTGATATCTGAGTCATCACCTATTGAATATACTTGAAGATTATAATCATTGTCATTCTCTTTTACATAAGTCGCTCTTGGTGTGATGCCCCTATCATTTGGGAGTCTTATCTCATGATCATCTATTGTGTATCTTCCTTCAGTGCCAACTGCACCACCATAATATAACTCAACTCCAAGATTACCTTGATCATCTCCTGATCTGATATAAGTCTGCTGCATTGGTCCGACGATTGTGATTGTCTCAGAACTGTCAGAGGAGCTTACTACAACTGTGTTCCCTGTTGCATCTGTGGTAAATGTTGTCTCTGTATCAGCTTGAAGGATAAGATCATTGCTCATCTTTACTTGATTATGCTGTGCATCATATCCTTCAACAGTTGATCCGGGTCCGCCCCCTTTCACAGTGATGGGATTCTGTTGGTTTTGTGCGTTTCCACCTGTTATTGTAAATCCGCCACCATCACCACTAACAGCCTCAACTGATGATGCCTGTCCTATAGCAGATAATGGGAGAGGAGTCCCACCAGCTGTGTTTGTCAATGTTGTTCCTGATATTGATATTCCTGGACCGCTCTTTATCTGTGTGCTACCATAGGTTGCATCTGAATTAAGGATAACTGTGTAGCTTCCTGTGTTCATATTAGAAAGGTCTACGCTTCCTCTAGTTATTGTTATTGTATTGCCTGATTTTATTGCCTGTACCCCTTGAGAACTGATTCCGGTAAAATCTTGAAGTTGGTCATCAGAAAGTGTCTCCTCTTCATCATCTCCTGTCCCTTCTTCTGTTGGCTGAGCAGCAACATTTATGACAATCAAGAGCAATACTAGAAGGACAATGATTTTCTTCATGGTTTCACCGTGAATGTGATGACTTTCCAGCCTGTCATGTTCTTTTCATCTGTGGCGCTGATGTTTGTCTCGAATGAACCTATCTCACTTGGTGTGAAGCTTATTATCCCTGTGTATTTTGCAATAGGCACTTTCGGATTGCTTGATTTGAATATCATATAATCATCTTCTGGGTCATATGCCTCGACCTTGTGATAGAATGATTCATTCACTTCAGCTTCTAGGTCAGCAACTTGCACTATTGGGGCATGATTCTCAATGTCATATGATGCTGCAAATAGGAAGACATAGGGAACTTCATTTATGCTCACTGTCTCAGGATCTTGGATTATATAGACAACTGAATCTTCATAGGAGATTGTATCTATCTGTAGGTTCAGGTCTGATGATACTTCAAGCAGTGTGCTTGTTGGTATTAGTCTGGGATATTTCACTATTGAGTCAGTTATTCTCTCAGAGGCTTTAAGGATAGTCATCATTCTTGATGGCCTCGAATATTGGAATTCTGTGAAAGTCTTAACTTTTTCACCTTGCTTCACTTCAAAGGGGAATTCCACTTTGAATACGACTGTCTCATCGCTGAATTTAACATCAGTTGCATATCTCAAATTGTCGAATTGGTATCCTTGGAACCTATATGTCTTGAAGTCATTGAGACAATACTGGAGAGCTTCATCGACATAGTCTTCTAATTCTATCTCTAAGCTGTTCTCTGTGTGCACTGATTTTGCACCTTTGTAATAGAAATATGGCACTGGTGAATATATTGTTTCCAAATGAAGTGGGGGTATATGGTGGTATCCTCCTTTGAGCCCAAGATGAAAATATCCTATCTCTGCAACATCATCGACGCATTTCTGCGTGGACATCCTTATCTGCTCGAAGTCGGTTATACTCGCCTGTTCTACTGCCATCTCCATTTCTCCCTTGTTTCTTAGGGATGACATGTAGATTATGAGGCTTATGATCATTATGAGCACTATGCCGAGAACTATGAATACTGTGACCTGCCCTCTTTTCATCAGATATGCTAATCAGAAATGTATTTATAAATTTTATGTAATATCATATATTAATAGCCATCATCCTGCCCTGCTTGTTCCGGTTTCTTCTGCCAGATAAGTGATTGTCGGCTTGATTGCAGTTTCTTTCAGGAGTATCCTCAGATTTTTGCTGTTGTCATCATCTGATGCCCGTATTCTTGCTATTTCCAAATCATTAACAACTATTAACATATAGTTAACAGCATTATTTAAAGGTTTTGGTTGCCTTGACATGATGCCGCAGGATGCCATGCGGCAGGCTTCAGAAGATAGATAAGATAGGGTCAATAAAAGCCAAAGAGATCAGAAAGATCCCTGACTGAGGTTATTAGACATGATCTGATTCACTTGAGAGATTTTTAATAGCAGGTTGCTCATGGTTTCTTGGTACTCATATGATGCTGTTTGTTCTCCCGGCTTATTCTTTAGATGGTTAAATGCATATGAAAGGTTACTGAGCATCTCATGGCAGAACATCATCTGCTGATCCCTGTCTCCCCACTCTTTAATATAATTTATTGGGTGCGAGAGGACCCCTATTGCATGGTTGGGATTTTGGCTAATATTCTGAAGTGCTTTGTCTGATTCTTCTTGGTAGATCTGCAGTCCTTCTTTTATGTCAATATCTCTTACTGGAGAGCTTGTTCTTGACAGGTTCTTGTTCATGGATAAGGATTTTCTGTAGTATTGTGGCGCGATTGATATGAGATTATTGTTTTGATATGCTCTTTGGAGCAGTGTGTATGGTTTTTCCGGATTTCTGAAATGCCCTGTCTCGCATAGGTGGCTGATCTCGTCAGTTATCTGGTCCATCATCTCTTGTTCTGTGTGATTCATTGTGTATGTTGCGAACCTGTCCAGGAAATTTGCTGTACGGTCTGCGCCAAGCGAATCTACAAAGAGCTTTGTCAGCTCAGCCATGTCTATCCGGTTCTTGTGCAGGCCTTCCATTAGTATTTCACTGGATTCATATCCCCTGCCGGTTGCATAGACCTCAGTGAAGTCAAACGCATTTTTTTGTTTTGCCAGCTCAAGGTAGTGCTGTACTGCCTCTCTCCACTCTCCTTTTTCGAACATGTCTTGCATAGAGTAGCTGAATTCTTCTTTGTCCTGTTCTGTCATCTCGCCAAATTCATTGAAGTGGTATATCATGGCATCCAGGCCATGATTTTGATTGGTTTTTTTGGGGATTGGTTGCGCTGGCTGTCTCTCTTCTGTCGGTTCTGTTTTTTCTGGAGGTTCTTCATGATGATCCAACAGAGAATAAGAGATTGCCAGTGTTATAAGGGATGCCACTGCGATAGGTATGCTTAATCTTGTCCTGCCTGCTTGTTTTTCAATCTTAAGGATGTTCTCCAGCTCAGGCTGGCCTGCATATCTTTCTTTGAGATCCTTGAAATACTCACTTTTATCCATGTATTATCCTGAATTGTTTCAATATAAAAATTTTATTGTTTTTATCACTATATAATGACAAAATAAACTATTTACAATATAGAAAATAATTACTTGTGATGCATGACCAGATGGTATGGACAAGGATTTCCATGATAGGATTAAGATGTTCCGATACTCAGACTAGTGATTGACTTGGATTTCTAATTAGATATTGTTGCAACCAGTAGTCTTTCATTTTTGTTTTTATCAATTCCTTCGCTTCATTTTGTTTACTCGGATCAAGCTGCCATATGTTGATTGTTCTCTGCTGGTTATTGACAGAAGTTAATGCTGTTGTTCCAAGTTCAGTTCCGACCTTCTTGGCCACTGCTTGCCAGCATGCATCATCACACCATGACTCTCCTGACACCGGAATGTCTGAGTATGTTCTTTTCCACTCAGTCCCTTCTCTATGATACCATCTTGTTGGAGCCCCCTGTCCTCGCTCAAATTCTCCAAACCTCAGATCATCTCTGTGTTCATATTCATCTGCTTTTTCAGTCAAATCTGAACGTAATACAGCCGGACCTTCAAGAGTTGTAGTATCTGAATTAGATGCTGGTTGCACATCAGACGCAAAGGGTGGCAAATCACTTAATAAAGGATTTTGCAGATATTGCCGTCCAGAAATAGGGTCGAATAGTGTGGGTTGGTAGAACGGTTTGTTGCTGAATAAATTTCTTGCATCAAATCTTACTCCATCATCCACTTGTTCATCCGCTTGTTTAGTAGCCTCATGAATTTTATTTGCAGCTTCATCTGTTGCTCCAGATAGATCCTTTGTTGTTATGGTCTTTAGTTTATGGTCTTGTCCTACTACTCCTTGCTTTTGTTTGCCCCAAAAAGATTCTGCAATCTTTATTTCCTCACCGATGAATATCAGGTTTTTTCCGCTAAGTGTACTGTCACTTGCAAGCTCTATGCATCTTCCTTCAATATGCGGGTTCATCTCCATCAAATCCTGGACAGTACGTCCATAAAGGTCAGCGATCTTCTGCAATGTATCTCCCTTTTTTACCTCAACATACCCCCTTTCAAAGGCATCGTCAGTATCATCACCAGTCTGCTGTGGAACTACCGCTTCAATATGATCCGAACCCACAAGGGCATTGGATGTTTGTTGTGCCTGAGGTTGAAGGATAAGTGGTACTGTTGTATCTTGGTTGTGGGCTGTGTCATCCAAAATTTTGACAGATGGTGCATTTTTCTCAGTAACTATTACAACTTTTGGAGTTTCAACCGTGGTTGTAGAATCGCCTTGATTTGTTGGATTAGCCACAGGTATTTCTCGTGTAACAGATGAATCTGATATTGGATTCTTTAATTCTGAAACTTTGCCTATATCATTTTGGGTATGTATACACTTACCATAATTGATATTATATGTAACACTATAATCAAAAAAAATTTGGGGCCCTTGTATACTAAATTTGGATTGTGGGGTTTGTGTTTCATCATAATTAATAAAAATATCAGATTCGATATTTGGAGAATCACCAACTTTTATCCGTAGAGGCCTACGGTTATCATCACCTGCAAGTAAATCACTTCTTGACAAAGTGATCAAGTTATAAGGGACACCATTTTCAACATAATTGACCATACTAGTATCACTAACAGAGGGGAATATTATTTGTTCAACTTTATTATCCTGAAATGAGAGCTCATGTTCGGAATAAACGTTATAATGACCATCTTTATAGGGAAAATTGGATCTTTGACCACTTATACTATTAGGTTTCCCATCATGAAAAGCTAATCTTGCCATTCCAAGTGTGATAATGCCTGTATCACCATACTCGCACTTAACATTTAAATTTGGATCATCACTTCCTACAGAAATACGATTAATAGCAACATAATCGTCGTGAAGGTTGATCCTAAAAGGGCCCACAAATTCCTCGCTCTGGGTTGTAGGTAGGGGCCAAGATGTATCTGAAGTTGTATCTTTGGAAATGGCAATATCAAAGTCTTTATAATGTAAAATACCTGATTTTATAGATGAAACATAATAACTATTTTCTTTTCTACTAAATCTTACAGCTTCCCCGCTATGGACAGTATAAGTCAAATCTCCCAATGTAATAACTCTACCTGAGCTTTCCAAATTCTTCAAACTAGAAATAATTACAGATTTAGAGGGGTCTACACTTATGGTGCTGCCGACAAGATCGCCTGAAACTTTGACACCATCAATACTTAATTCTTCATTATTATATTCCACTGAAACCTCCTTCACACCAGAATAAGAAAAAAGAACATCTTTATCATTATAGGTAATTTTTTCTGATCCACCAGTATTCGAAAATTGGACATTTGAGATAACTAAGATGCTATTTTTATTAGTTATGCGAAACTTATTATTTCCAATAGCTGAGACTGACTCTGCTTTCACTTTATTCAGATCAAGCGTGTTCTTCCCGTTTGTCACAACCCCATTTTGGACTGTGACTGAGCTCGCTCCATCAAGTTTCAGGGGCATCCCATTGTATTTTGCATTTGTTTTCAGTACTACTTGATTGTTTCCGAAACTACTGAGTTCTGGTTCCCCGCCAGTCACTGTAAAGACATTATCAGCAAATGTTCCGCTTAATCCTTTGCATACATCAGATGAAGCCCTGGTTTCACATTCTGTTTGAAAAACCTGCTCCTCGTCTGTTTCCTCAACAGGTGGATCTTGAGCAACCACTCCAGCTACCAAGAGCAAAAGGACCAGCAGTATTATCTTCTTCATCTTGTCACCGTGAATTTTATCATTTTCCAGTTTGTTGCATTGAGTTCATCAACAACTGACAGGTTCACATCATACACACCTGTGACAGTTGGCGTGAAATTGATGAATCCTGAGTATCTTCCCACTGGCAGTGCTGGATTGTCTGAAAAGAACTCGAAAGAGTCATAGTCTGCGTCAAAGCTTTCTATCTCATAGTAGAACGTCTCATTCACCTTTGCTTCCATGTCCTCGATGGGTAATGTGGGCGGGTTGTTCATTGGGCTTGTCTTTGTCGAAAACAGGAACATGTAAGGCACCCCTCCGTCACTCAGTAGGCTCTTGTCCTGCACTACATATGTCACGATTGTCCCGTATGACAGCGTGTCTATCTGGAGGTCATGCTTTGCAGACATTTCTAATATTGTAGAGGTGGGGGTGTATCTTGGATCCTTTATGACCTCAAGGACTATTTCCTTCGCTGCATCTATTATGTTTAGCATCCTGGCTTGTTGAACATATTCGAATTCCTCATAGCTCTTCACAGCATCCCCTTTCTTTATTTCAAGAGGATATCTTATCTTGAATATGATGTTCTTAATCCCGACTTCAACATCGGCTGTGACATTTGGCTCATTGAATGAGTATCCCATCATCTTGTAGTTCCTGAAGCCCTGCAGGCAATAAGGGAATGCCTCTTCGATTGCCTCTGATAGTTCGCGCTCAAGGTCTGTCTTATTCACCAGTCCGACATATCCCTCAAAATAGAAATAGGGTATATCTGAATATATTGATTTGAAATGCAGCGGGGGCAGGGTATAATATCCTCCTTTAAGCCCCATAGAGAAGAATTGCGTCTCAGCAACATCCTCGACGCATTTCTGTGTGAGCATCCTTATCTGCTCGAAGTCTGTCACCCTTGCCTGCTCCACTGTCATCTCAATCTCTCCCTTGTGTCTCAGGGCTGTCATGTAGATGACCAGGCTCACTATCATCAGGATTACTATGCCGAGAACTATGAATACTGTGACCTGGCCTCTTTTCATCAGATATGCTAATCAGAAATGTATTTATAAATTTTATGTAATATCATATATTAATAGCCATCATTTTGCCCAGCAGACTCCATATGACATATATTTCGTTATATTTAAATATAGGTTTACTGATGAAAACCTCAAACAGGGGGTGTTGAAATGTCAACTTTATGGATTGTGCTTATCATTGCTGCAGTGATCATCCTTTATGTGATCTATGTCTTCAACAGCATGATAACTCTGAAGAACCGTGTCCAGAATTCTTGGGGCCAGATCGATGTGCAATTGAAGAGAAGATATGACCTGATCCCGAACTTGGTCGAGACTGTCAAGGGCTATGCCAAGCATGAGAAAGAGACTCTTGACATGGTCACAAAGGCCAGGGCAGGATTGATGAAAGGTGGCATGCAGGAAAGAGCAAAGGCCTCTGACATGATAACTAATGCCTTGAAGTCCTTGTTCGCTGTCGCTGAGTCTTATCCTGACCTGAAGGCCAATCAGAACTTCCTGATGCTTCAGGAGGAATTAGCAGGCACTGAGTCCAAGATCGCTTATGCCAGGCAGTTCTATAATGATATGGTGATGAAGTTCAACACAAAGCTTGAGAAGTTCCCTACGAACATGGTCGGCAAGATGCTCAACTTCGCATCCAAGGAATATTTCAAGACAGAGGGTGTTGAGCGGGAAGCTGTCAAGGTCAAGTTTTGATTAAGGAATCAAGATGTATGAGGCAATTTCAGCCAACAAGAGGAACTCAGTCATCCTGATAATCCTCTTCATTCTTTTTATTTCTGCTCTTGGTTATTTCTTCGGGATATATATCGGCGATATATACATCGGCGTCTTCATCGCTGCCTTCATCTCCATAATCTATGCAGTGATAATGTATTTCACAGGCGACAGGATGATCCTTACCCTGTCAAGGGCAAAGCCTGTGACAAAGCAGGAATATCCTCATCTCTTCCACACAGTGGAAGGTCTTGCAATTGCTGCAGGCATCCCGACCCCCAAGCTCTACATCATCGATGATACTGCAATCAATGCCTTTGCGACTGGCCGGAGCCCTGAGCATGCTGCCATTACAGTCACAAAAGGATGCATAGACAAGCTCAACAGGACTGAGCTTGAAGGGGTCATTGCTCATGAGATGTCCCATATCAAGAATTATGATATCAGGATCATGATGCTTACTGTCATCATGGTCGGCATTGCCTTGCTCCTCTCAGATTTCATCCTGCGCTCTTTCCTGTGGGGCGGTGGCAGGAAACGCGAGTCCGGAGGTTCTGCTGGTGCTATCCTTATCGTGCTTGGCCTTGTGCTTGCACTCCTCACACCATTGATTGCTGAGCTCATGAAGCTTGCCATATCAAGAAAGAGAGAATATTTGGCAGATGCTGACGGCGCTTTATTGACAAGATACCCGCCAGGCCTGGCCGATGCCCTGAAGAAGATCAGGGATGACAATGAGCCATTGGTGGAAGCTGCAAATAAGGCGACAGCCCATCTTTTCATCGAGAATCCTCTGAAGAAAAAGAAAGGTAAAGTGAAATCTTTGTTCTCCACTCATCCTGACATCAATGACAGGATAAAGAGATTGGAAGCGATGTAAGTTATTCAATTACCTCTGTGACTACTCCAGCCCCTACTGTCCTGCCACCTTCTCTTATTGCGAATTGACCCACTGCATTGCCCTGCTCGTCTACCAGAATCACTTCTTCAGTCTCCTCGGCAAATGTTCCACTATAGTGAGGCAGACTATTGCAACTATAGCGATGATTGACACGAAGGTTATGAAAAGATTATCATTAATTTTGAACACCCGATTTATAATCAAATTTAGTTTCGATATTAGTAATTGGCTTCTTTGCCGTCAACCCAGCCAGATTCTCTTCCTCAACACCAGCTTCTCTGGGATATGTAAGCTCTAGCTTGTCCACGATTATGTATATCCCGATGCTGTCCGGAAGGTTGTCTGAAAGATGCTGGTGCGCAACAACCATCAGCTCTGGAGAGACTGCTGCATGATAGAATGTGACTTTTATCTTGCCATTGCTAACTGATGAGACGACTGATGGATTGCTGACTCCTGCTTTGCTTAGCGCAGCCAGTCCTGTCTCTTTCATCATCTGCTCTGTTTCATAGAGGCCGCCTGCAGTTGCCTGCCCTGATAGGTCTGCACCGATGATTGGCGCCCTGACTTTCTGGACAATCATGACAAGTGCCACAATGCTTACTATGACAAGTATTGCTAGCATTGCTCCTTTTTGGGAAGTATCATTCTTTTTTTCCATATGACCACCTTTTTATGAACATCTGTCGCTTTATGTTTTAAATGTTTTACTATGGACAATTTATTTATTTTCTATATAAACAATAATTAACAAATATATATAAATTATCACTATTAAGTGACAAAAATAAGAAAGGTTTATATACTCAGACATCTTAAGATAGGATACGAAAAGCAACAGAAAAGGAGGTCAGAAAATGCTACAGAACCTGAGAAATTCCTGCACGAGCAGAAGAAGAAAGAGATGAACAAGGATGTCTTCATCAAGAGCACTGTTCTGACCAGTCAAGGCATTAATCTTGAGCAGTCAAGAGCCCACTGAAAATGAAGAAAGACAAGAATCCAGAGATGAAGCTGACAGTGATCATATCCTCATCTTACACTCCAAGATATGAAAAGATCTCAAAAGAGTATATACATGATTATATTATATAACCATAACAATTTAATATTTACTCTGTTCTCAAGAATACATGAAGTATATAAGATGGTTCAGGGATCTGGGAAAAAGCGACATCCCGACAGTTGGCGGAAAAGGCGCTAACCTCGGTGAGATGTTCAATGTTGGCCTGCCGATACCTGATGGTTTCTGCGTGACAGCCCAGGCTTATGAAGAATTCATCCAGAAGAACAATCTCGCTCCTGAGATGACATCGATTCTCAGTTCCTTGGATGTCGAGGATACTGAGAAGCTTCAGCAGGCTTCGGCTAAGATAGAGAAGCTCATTCTCTCAAAGCAAATTCCGGATGATATGAAAGATGATATCATCAGGTCTTACAGAAACCTTGGAGGATTTGTCGCTGTAAGAAGCAGCGCAACTGCAGAAGACCTGCCGACTGCTTCTTTTGCAGGCCAGCAGGCCACTTTCCTAAATATAAAGGGCAATGAAGAAGTCATCAAAGCTGTCAGGGAGTGCTGGGCATCTCTGTTCACTGCAAGAGCGATTTATTATAGGGACAAGAACAATTTTGACCACATGAAAGTCCTTATCTCAGTCGTCATCCAGAAGATGGTCAACTCAGACAAGGCTGGCGTGATGTTCTCAGTCAATCCGGTCACTAATGATGACAGAGAGATCATCATCGAAGGCAGCTATGGATTGGGTGAGGCTGTTGTCTCTGGCTCTGTCAATCCTGACTCTTATATTATTAACAAGTCCAGCGGCAAGGTCACGAGCGAGAACATAGCATCTAAGACTTGGGGTTATTTCAAGGATCAGAATGGAGCAACAATAAAGAAAGATATCCCTGAATTTGATCAAGAAAAAAGGCTATTGTCAGATTCTGAGCTCAAGCAGCTGCTCGATTATGCCCTTCTTGTCGAGAAGCATTATGATTTCCCGCAGGACATGGAGTGGGCCATCGAAGGTGATAAGGTATTCCTCACCCAGGCAAGGCCTGTCACGACCTTCAAGCCCAAGAAAGACCAGCCGAAGATAGACAACCCGCAGAAGAAGCCAAGGCTGGATCTGTAGTCAGATTTCTTTTGAGAAACATTTAAATAACTTAAGCAGTAATTTATTACTATGAATAATCCTGATTTGCAGGAAGTTATTAGGAATAGTCCGGTGGTTATACACCCTGGACGTTATGCTTATTTACAGGGTAAAGAAACCACTATCAAAGAACATTTCTTAATCTGTAAAGATGATGATGAAATCACCATAGTGACAGAAGAGGCTAACATTGGTGGAACTGACTATGTTAAGGATGTAAAATGGTTCAAACTTTTTGAATTCAAAGTATCAATCCCCTTTCTAGCACCTGGATTTCTTGCAAAAATATCTTCTGCAGTTGCAGAAAATAATATCAATATATTGTTCGTATCAACTTTCTCTAAAGATTATGCCCTCTTTAAAGAGGAGGATTATAAAAACGCCATGACAATACTGCAAAAGGTTGGATTTTCATTCATTGAATAGGTATTCACTTCAGCATATGATCGGCTTCTTCCTTGTCCAGGTCAAAATAATCAGCAAATGATGTTAAGAATTCTTTGTCTTTTCTCTTTGACCTCATCATGCTGCGGACAAATGGATATATCTCCTGCAGCGCATCCTTTGTGCCTGTATGGCACTTTTCGCCGATCTTGCCTGATATGGCTTTCTTCTTGAGGTTCTTCTGTTTTGCTATCCATAACTTGAGTATCCTCTGTGTCGGCCCGTAGCTGACTTGGTCTTTGTATTTCTCTTGCTTGCTCACAGCAACTCCTGAACTCAGGAATGAATTGATATACACAAGGAACCTCCAGTGCTGCCATCTTCTTATCCTCCCCCTGAAAACATCTGCCTGGCTGACGAAATCATATGCTGCTGCGAGGTCATCAGCCCTGGTGTATTCTTTTGGCAGGTTCTCATCGACCCAGAAGAATATCTTGTCCAGATCCTCATCAAGATTGTCAAATGCGTGGTTTGTCACTTTGAGGTCCTTGCTCTTGAACACTTTTACAAGTGCATTGTTGATCGTCTCTACCTTCTCTCTCTGCGAGAGCGTGTCAACCTCATCCATGCCTATCTTTCCATGCATCTGGTACAATGTCTGCAGGTCATTTATTGCTGCCCTTGCATCCCCGCCAGCACGTCGCGCCAATGATTTAAGTGCATGGTCATCATAAGCTACTTTCTCTTCTTTCGCTATCCTCTCGAGTATCAGGGATATCTCTTTATACCCCAGGTCAGCGAACTCGACAAGCATGCATTTCTTCCTGAGTGTGCTGAATTTCTGGTCCCAGATGTTGTTCGCAGACAATATCATCGGGAATTTTGTCTCGGCTATCAGGTCAGTTATAGCACTCAGCCCGCCCCTGTCCTCCCTGCCTGCAACGCCGTCGACTTCATCCACGAATATTATCTTCCCTGAGCTGAACAGGCTCATCTGCTTTACAGCATTGCCCAGCACGCTCTCTATCTGGTCTTTGTTCCTGAAGTCTGATGCATTGACCTCTATTAACTCAAGATCCATCTCAGATGCAAGTGCATATACCGAGCTCGTCTTCCCGCATCCTGTCGGTCCGTGGATGAGGACTGCCTTCTTCTGTTTCCTGTGGATCTTCACGAATTCCCCGAGTGTCTTGATGGCTCCCTCTTGCCCGATGACATCCTTGGGCTTCCTTGGTTCATATTTCTTGATCCATGGTGTTGTGCTTTTCATTGCTTAATCCATTTCCAGCTTGGTTTATTAATTTGACGCGAATATGGCCAGTGCATTCAAAAGATTTAAAAAAGCCCCATATTTCACAATTCATTCATGGCAACAGCCAAGATCACTGAAAAACGCTGGGATAAGTCATTTGAGAAGCCTGTTTATGCCAGGTGGAAGGCTGATAAGCTGTTTGCCTTCAATAAGGATGCAATAAAGCCATTCTATAGCATTGACACCCCTCCGCCTTATGTGAACACTCCGATCCATATCGGGCATGCTGTCACTTATGTGCTGATGGATATGTTTGCCAGGTATCGCAGGATGACTGGCCACGAAGTGCTTTTCCCGCTTGGTCTGGACCGCAATGGACTGCCGATTGAGATGGCAGCAGAACGCAGGTTCGGCAAGAAGCTCAGTGAGGTTTCAAGGGCAGAGTTTGTGAAGATGTGCAATCAGGTCCTGGAGGAGTCCTCTGCTGAATCGACTGATTCTTTCCTGAAGCTGGGCATCTCTTTCAATTCCTGGGAGCTTGGCAGTGGCATAGGCGATATGTATTACACTGACTCTGATGAGTACAGGACCCTGACTCAGGAGACTTTCATCGATCTCTGGAACAAGGGCCTGATCTATGAGGATGAGCGTACCAATAATTACTGCCCAGGCTGCCAGACAACTATCGCTGACTCTGAGATTGATTATATGGACATCCCTTCTCTGTTCAATGATGTCATCTTCAAGATTGAGGAGACAGGTGAAGAGATCATCATCGGCACCACAAGGCCCGAGCTCATCTGCAGCTGTGCGATGGTCGTCTTCCATCCTGATGATGCGAGGTATCACCATCTTGAAGGCAAGCACGCGATCACCCCGGTTTTCAATAAGAAAGTCCCTATCAGGGCACATCCGAGCGCAAGCATGGAGAAGGGCACGGGATTGGTCATGATGTGCTCTTTCGGTGATTATACTGACATAAGGTTCTTCAGGGATATGAACCTCGAACCTATCATATCGATAAATATCGACGGCAAGATGAATGAGAACGCCGGCCAGTACAATGGCCTTGCTGTCAGGGAGGCCAGGGAGAAGATTATTGAGGATCTCAGGTCCGCAGGCTTGCTTGTGAAGCAGAAGGAGATAACGCACCGCACGCCTGTTTGCGAGAGGAGCAAGGATGAGATAGAGTTCATCAGCATGAAGGAATACTATCTCAAGCAGCTTGATTTCCTCGATGACATGAAGAGGGTGAGCAATGGGCTGAATTTCTTTGCGCCTAAGTCAAAGCAGATCCTTGATGCCTGGATTGATTCTGTCAAGATTGACTGGCCCATCTCAAGGAGGAGGGTTTATGCGACTGAGATCCCGCTCTGGTACTGCAAGTCCTGCAATGCGAAGATGGTTCCTGAGAAAGGCAGGTATTACAGGCCATGGAAAGACAAGGCGCCTTTTGGCAGGTGCAGGTGCGGTTCATCTGAATTTGTTCCTGAGATGAGGGTCTTTGACACCTGGTTTGACTCGTCGATAACCCCCTTGTATATCCTCGGTTATGGCCGTGATCCCGAGTTCTTCCAGAGAGCCAAGCCTTGCACATTGAGGCCCCAGGGCAAAGAGATAATCAGGACCTGGCTGTACTATACCCTGCTCAAGTGCTATCACCTTACTGGTGAAAAGATATTCAGGGATGCGTGGATAAATTATCATATAGTGGATGAGAAGGGCACAAAGATGTCCAAGTCATTGGGCAATGTCATCGACCCGCATGATATCCTGGAGAAATTCGGGGCAGAGCCCTTCAGGCTTTGGTGCGCTGTCGAGGGGAATCTTGATAACTCTGACCTGCGCTGCTCTTATGAGAGGATCGATGGTGCTGGCAAGACCCTTACCAAGCTCTGGAATGTCACTAGGTTCATATCCATGTTCGAATATGACAAGACTTCAGAATACAAGCTTACAGAGCTCGACAAGTGGATCATTTCAGAGGTCAATGAGCTCATCGATCTCTGCAGGAAGAGCTATGAGGTATATGATTTCCATAATCCGGGTATCCAGCTGAAGCATTTCATCTGGGATACTCTTGCAAGCCATTATCTCGAGATGGCAAAGAAGCGCGCATATAATGATGGAGGTATCTTCTCGAAAGAGGAGCAGAACGGAGCATTGTACACTCTTGACTATTGCACAAAAACACTGCTTAGGCTCCTCTCGCCGATCACGCCTTTCATCACTGAGAAGCTTTATTCCAGCTTGTTCGAAGGCGAGATCCACCATATGCCTTTCCCTGAGGTGGAGCATGATGTCTCATCCCAGGTCACAAATCAGGATATCATCGATATAAACAGCGCTGTGTGGAAGGCAAAGGAGGAGCACAGCATCTCCTTGAAGAACCCCATAAAGATGGTCACTTTGACAGAAAAATACAGGCCTGTCGAGAAAGAGCTTATCATCACCCATAACATAGAGAAGGTGGAGTATGGTGATGAGATTAAGGTCATCGCAGAATAATAATAATAATAATCCGCCTTTATTTTTATTTCCTTTTCGCTCTCTTCTTTGCCAAGTTCTCTTGAAGGAAAAATTTCAAAGAATATATCAGGGTTTATCCAGATCCGCAGCGCGGATCTGGTTGTAATCCTTTGAAATTTTTATGTGAGTCAAGCAAGGCAGAGGATGCTCAGAATAAGATATGCATGATTATTGTCTTTTAAGTCTGTCAAGCGCCTCGAATGCCTTGAATCCGATGTTCCTGACATCAACTGGCACTGAAGGATCGTTCAATTCTTCTTTTGTGAACCATCTGAAATCATTGACTTCATCATCCTTCTTCTTGATTTCATTCTTGAGAGCTCTGCACAGATAGAATGAACAGCTGTGAGCATGGTCCCCCACACTGTGGACATTGCAGTAGAATGGCAGTGCAAGCTGTGATATTATGTTGCCAGCAGGATCGACATCATTCCTGTTGAGGATCTCTATATCAAGATTGACTTCCTCTTTGAACTCACGTATGAGGGTGTCATCAGGCGTTTCATCCTTGTCTATATGGCCTCCTGGAGGCAGCCACATGTCAAGTTTCTTGTGGTGTATGAGAAGCAGTTTATTGTCATGTATCAGATGGCCGCAGACAACTAGATCCAGCCTCAGGCCCTTTTCCATCTGAACCCGTCCTTGGAATCCTCGACTATATAGCCTTTCTCCTTGATCATGTCTCTTATCCTGTCTGCCTCTGCCCAGTCCTTTGCTGCTCGCGCAGCTTTTCTTTTTTCTATCATCTCAGCAAGATCCGGGGGCATCTCTTCATCTTCGAAGGTCATCACGCCGAGCACCTTGTCTGTCTGCTGCATGAATTTAATGACCGAAGCCGCATCTTCATGTGATATCCTCTTTTCCTGGATGGAGATGTTGATCTTCCTGACAAATTCGAACAATACAGCGAGTCCCTCTGATATGTTGAGGTCATCATCCATCTTCTCATTGAATCCTGTTCGTGCAGCTTCGATATCTTTGCTGATCTCAGGATTTTCTTCCCCTTCTTTCACATCTTTCAGGTTCCTTATGAATTCATTCAGCCTGTTGACTGTGCTCTTGGCTGCTTCGATGCCGTCCAGCGTGAAGTTGAGCTGCACCCTGTAATGTGTCGACAGGAGCAGGTACCTTATCGCCATCGCAGGATATCCTTTTTGGAGAAGATCCCGCAGCGTATAGAAATTGCCGAGTGATTTTGACATCTTCTTGCCGTCGACAAGTATCCATTCGTTGTGCACCCAGTAGTTGACGAATTTCTCTCCGGAATATGCCTCTGCCTGTGCGATCTCGTTCTCGTGATGCGGGAACACGAGGTCTATTCCGCCGCAATGGATATCGAAGTGGTTGCCCAGATACTTTGTAGACATCACGCTGCACTCTATGTGCCATCCAGGCCGTCCCTTACCCAGTTCCGTCTCCCAGTACACATCCCCATCAGATGGATCATATGATTTCCAGAGCGCAAAATCGCGCGCGCTTTCCTTTGTGTATTCGTCCTGTTTCACTCTGGCTCCTGCTTGCAGCTCATCCGCTCTTATTTTTGAGAGCTTCCCATAGTCTGGGAATTTGGCCACAGAATAGTATATTGATCCGTCCTCTCCTTTGTACGCGACCCCGTCCGCCATCAGTTTCTTGACAGCATTCACCATCTCAGGTATGTGCTCTGTGGCTTTCGGGAATGCATGGGCCCTTTCGATATTAAGCATATCGATATCCTCGAAGAACGCCCTGGAATATCTTTCGGTGAACTCTTTGAGAGAGACTCCCTCTTTCTGTGAGTCCCTGATTGTCTTGTCGTCGACATCTGTGAGGTTCATGATATGCCTGACATCATGGCCGGAATGCTCCAGATATCTGCGCAGGAGGTCAGAGCACACATATGCCCTGAAATTGCCTATGTGCGCGAAATTATAGACTGTGGGCCCGCATGTATACATGCCGACCTTGCCCTGGACAATGGGTTTGAACATGTCCTTCTCGCGTGTCAGTGTGTTGAATATTTTGAATGCCATAGCAAGGGTATAATTTGCTGATTTAAAAATCTGATGTCATGGTACGATGCATTCATGACCGATACTTGTCATCCGGGGCTTGAGCCGATTAGCCCTGATCAGGAGAGTTGTTCTGGCAGAACAAGCGCATTTCGGCAACCCAGGCTATTAAGGCAAAACTATCATCTGGCTTAAAAATTATCATTTGGCTTATGGTGCTTTGATCCATGGTAGACTATCAGGGCATCCGGGATATGGCTGGATTGCCAGATAAGAGAGTAAATATTTCTGTATGCTCAGGATTTTGTCAGTGCTCTTGATTTGACAGTGAAGTGACTAAGTGATTTAAGAGTATATTTATATCTTAAGAGTAATAACATTACGAAATCTATATATATTCCTTGAAATCCCCTGTTTAGATGAACCCGGAAAAAAGCAGATATATCTCAATAGCAGTTCAGAACCCATCATTGATCCATTTACCCATATCTGAAAGGGGTGATTCGGTTACTGAGATTGGCCTGCAATTTGTTAATCCTTCAGAAAAGCAGGTTTCGATATTCGCGGACTTAGAAGACACAGGTTTAGTGATAGATTGCGAAGATTTTCAAATAGATGACACTGAGAAGTATACTGCTGCAGTCAATGAGGTGGTAACTTTCCGCGGTGATCCTATCATCCAGGATATGAGAATCAGTATGGCTGGTGATGGGTATGAATATGTTATCGGGGGGTATTTGAGGACCCAGCGTTTATTCAGACAGAAAGACATTGAAAGATTACCCATCGGGTTTCCGTTGCATGGTGTTGATTTGGGGGATTTCATTTTAAGTTTGGATCATCATAAAGAAAAGGATGGATTAATTGAATTGGGGCATATTTTTGGGGATAGGGATAATTTGTTTGGCTTGAGTATTGGGATAAATGCTGACTTAGAAGGTAATCTTCAGAGGGAGATAACTGAAAAAGTCAGGCAAGAGGCCAAAGGATTCCTTGGAAGGAAAAAGATTGCTGAAACGACCCAAAAAAAATCCAGGATGGCTAGATTGCCGGATGATATGCCCGCAAAAGAAGTTATTATTATTGACAATCTTGTTAGGATTTGTCAAACACTGGAAAGGGGTGTTAACTCTGTGTTCACATATTTGGGAGAGCCGATTAAATCAATCGGCGAGGTGCAGGTTGCTTATATGTTTTCTCGGACCGATGATGTTATTTTTCATTATGATAAAGGTCTAAAAGGCGTGGCAAAATCATATGACATCAGGGATTATCAGGGAACAAAGCTGTATTGTTATCACCCTGATCCTGGCACAGGCCATTTCAAGATTGGCAGCTTCACAGATGTGCAGCAGAAGGCAGGATCAGGCACATCAATTGAGGATAAGCCGAAATCAGCGCAGATACTGAAGCCGCATTATGTTCAGAAAAAGCCAGATACGAGAAAAGCCGAAGATTCAGGTATTGTCACATTGGACGATGTTGTCGGGGCTGTTGAAGCAAAAAAAGAGTTGATGAGGGCATGCAATCATTTTAAGAATCCTGAAAGATATAGAGAATTTGGTATAACACCAAAAGCAGGTGTTTTGCTTCATGGCCCTTCTGGGACTGGAAAGACTTTGTTGGCCAGAGCAATGGCTAATGATGCAGAAGCGAAATTCTTGTTATGCGAATCTTATGATATATTGAGCAAATTTTCAGGAGAGTCTGAAAATAATCTGGGGAATCTGCTGAGAGAAGCGGCAAAATATGACCGGTGCATACTGATAATCGATGAATTTGATGCTCTGGGAAGGAAAAGGGAAATGAGTGACTCAAGTTCTCATGGGACAGAGGCAAGAATCGTGAATATTCTGTTGGGTTTCTTGGATGGATTTAAAAAGCAGGATAATGTATATATGATTGGTACTACCAATCGTCTTGATGTTATTGATGGAGCGATAATCCAGAGATTAGATACAATTTATGTGCCATTGCCTGACTTGGAAGCAAGGGCAGAGCTGGTCAGAAGAAGAACAGAAAGATACAGGAGTGATTTCCGGCCTGGCCTGTTTGGTGAAATTGATTACAATGCGATTGCGAAGGCGAGTGAAGGTTTGTCTGGCAGAGATCTGGTTGGTGAAAAGAGGAGTGTCTTCTCGTCTCTGCTTTACAAAGCAGAAGAGCTGTCTGTGAATCAGGGGAAAGGTTATATTCTGACAACCAAAGATTGGTTGGATGAGATAGAAAGGTCAAAACCTAAGCCGAGCGGTCCAAGAATTGGCTTTAAAAAATACTAGGCCTTTGCTAGATTTTTGATTGTTTTCTTCTAATTTCTTGATGAATTCAGGGCTTCCTGATAGCATTGCTGCTGCCACTAAAAAAGATTCAATTAAAGAATATAAAAAAAATTATGTCCTTGGGAACTCAAGCCCTCTCTGGACAAGGTTTTTCTCGAATCTCTTGATCTTGAATGCATTGATGATGTAGTCGAAAGCCTTGTCCGCATCGAACTGCCTGCATGAGAAGATGTCGAATGCGATATACCCCTTGTCAGGGTATGTGTGGATGCTTATGTGGCTCTCGGCGATCACCACGAATCCTGTGATGCCCCAGTCCTCTGGCTTGTGCTTGCCGTCGTACTTTATCACATAGGGCGGGATTATCTTTGTCATGCCGATTACAGACGGCAGGTTGTCGAGGACATCTCTTACTAGGAGATAATCGCCCAATGCCTTCTTGTCTGCATTATAACCGTCAATTGTGAGATGAGGACCATAACCCAAGCCCACCACCTTCCTCCTGAGTCCGGTGAAGCTCATTTCTGTTGATTTTTTCAAAGCCTTTGTTGCCATTCTACCCTCCAACCCTTTTTCAGGGTGTGTTTTTGATAGTATTGTTCTGGGCCAAATAATTCTGCTTTTGGTTAAAAAAGGCCAATTTTATCCCTTTATTTTGATTCAAATCAGGTTTTTTCCTTTTCATTTCAATAAAATTCAATATAAACCTTGTTAAATCAAAAAAGGGCTTATTGAGAATTAGATTTGAAGCAAAACAACTATATAAATATTTTGTTTTTGAAAGGGACAGGTTAAAGCAGAGAAAAGAAATTTTTAAGACATAATAAGTGTTTGAAAACATTCTAGAACATTTTTTGCCATTTGATTCAAAAAATAAGCCTCTTTGAAAAAATAATGTTTTTTCTGGCTTTTGTTGGCTTTAAAAAGGAAAATTTTACCTTATTTCTATTACGAATACGCAATGGTCCTTCTCATAGTCCCCTATATCTCTTATGTCGATTATCCTGGCCCACTCCCTGAGCTTCTTCTCAGTCTCCTGGAAGATGTCTCTTGGTTTCTTTGTCACATCGACAGATCTTGCCTTCAGTGCAAGTATCCCTCTTCCCCCGTTCTTAAGATAGAGCTGGCAGTTCTTCCTGAATATCTCTTCCTGGTTCTTCTGTGCGATATCCTGGAAGACCGCATCTGTCTGCGGCACAAGATGCAGGTATCTCTCTGGGTGGAATGCATCTGCCATTATCGGGATGATGTTTTTCCTTTCCTGGCACAGGAACACAAGATCCCTCATCATTCTCGGAGCGAACTCGACCCCGAAAGCCACACCATCTTTGACTATGTCTGACACATGGCTTATTGTGGTTCCTGTGCTTGCTCCCAGGTAGAGCACTTTTGCCCCTCTCATTATCCCGGTCTCCCTGATCCCGAGCATCATCGCAGCGCCGAGCTTTGATTTGAAGCAGTCCCACTCGCGGTACTCTTTGCCGCCTTCCCGCCATATCCTTTCTCCGTAGACCTGCGTGCCTGGGACCAGGTTCTCTGTATAGATCCTCCTGTTCGCTTCGAACACGCTGTCAAATCTGGTCTTTTTCATTTTATTTCTTGCTGCATCATTATTTCATTTCTTGCCGAAGTAGTCCTGTTTTGCCGCAATGGACAGCTTTGATGCGAGCTTCCTCGCTGTTTTCCCCCTTTGGTCCCGTTTTGCCTTCTGGACCTCAGGATGGCTGTAGAGCACACCGTATTTCGGCGGTTTCGCTTTTGTCTTGAGATGCCTGAACAGGGCTTTCTCTGCTCCGAGGATCTGTATTGTGCTGCTTGGCACTTCGGCAAGCTTCTTCAGGCTCTTTGCTATGCATAGCAGCTTTGCCACTATCATTGTCCCGCCTATCTTCTTCATGTGGGGGCAGTATCTCTCCTCGACATTGTCGAGGTATTCCATGTGTTTCTTCCTCAGCCTGAACAGGCCTTTTGTGTGCTCTGCCAGAGAGTATATCTCCTCAAGGTCCTCTGGCGGGAGGTCCCTGCCCATTGTGATCTCTATGGAGCGGGCCTTGAGCACGTCGTCCCTCTTCTTTCCTTTGCACCCTAATATCTCGTCGGCATATTGCTCGTGGTCCTGTATGCTCCTGTCTATCTCCGGCACATGGAGGGAGAACCACTCTCTGAGCCTCTTTGCGTGGGTGTTTATTGACTTGTCAAGCTCCTCTATGCTGCTTGTCGTCTGGATTATGAGGTTGTCGTCATTGACAGAATTGCTCACCTGCATCTTCACTGTCCTGATGGCCTTCTCCCTGTTCCCGGGATCGGCATGCACCAGGAGCATTGCCCTGCGTATCTTCTGCAGGTCATTTTCTGCGATCGCATTGTTTATGGCATACAGCAGCCTGGCAGAATTTTGCTTGCAGCTCTCTTGCTCTCTGTCTGTTATCTTGCCCTGTGCCTTCTCCAGCATCTCCTCATCAGAGAGCCCGTCCCCTATTCTCTTTGCATTCTTCATGCCCTCATCTATGAGGAATTGTGCTTCTGATGTTGTGTATATGTATCCTGCCATTGTTTTCATGGACTCCGGGCCTGTTTAAATATATTTGCTTTGGAGGTGGCTTTGTGAAAATGCTTCAAGGCAGTATCCTGAATCTCGTGTTTATCATGCCCCACTCTATGAATAGCAGCAATAAGGACAGGAATAGCAGGGGCACCTGCAGTTTTATTGGTATGTTCTGTATGTTGAATGACGCTATCTCCATGAATGCTGCTGCCAGGTCTTCTTTGCTCTCTGCCCTGAAGTATTTGCCGCCTGTCTCAGATGAGATCTTCTTCAGCAATGGCTCATCCAGCATGCTTATTATGTCTATCCCTGCGAATTTTCCTCCCTGCTCTGTGCCTATCCCTATCGTGTGTACTGCCACATTCTTCCTCCTGGCGAATTCTATGCCGGTGTCTGGGTGCGTTCCGACATTGCTCTGCCCGTCTGTGAGCAGCACTATCGCCTTGGCATTGTCTGCCCCTTCAAGGAGGTTTGCAGATGTTATTATCGCTTCTCCGAGGTCTGTGCCTCCGCTCGGGCTTATCTCCATGCCGCGTATCCCGCTGTTGACATTGTTTTTGAGGATTGTCATGTCTGACTCTATTGATGCTGTGCCTGCGAAGCTGACAAGCCCTATATCCGTGTATGCACCGATGCTGTCGACAAATATCTGCGCTGTCTCTTTGGCTGCCTCGAACCTGCTCGGGTGGAAATCGTCTGCTATCATGCTTCCTGACGCATCCAGCGCTATGACATAGGAGAAGTCGCTGACTTTGCCTTCATACCAGAGGACTGCTCCTGCTATGGAGAATATCAGGAAGAAGAGTATGGATAGCCTGAATGCGAGGAGAGTGTAGTTCTTTGTTATGACTTTCTTGCCTGTCACTCTCTCGAGCGCCTTGTAGTTCGCGAATTTCAGCGCCCTTAGCTGTGTGAATCTGAGGGTCAGGAAATGGGTGGCTATGAGCAGTGGGATGCTGAGTAGGAACCACAGGTATACGGGATGTGTGAATGTTATCTCCATCTTGCCTGCCTCTCAATGAAGAATCTCCTTATCTTCTGGTTGAACGGCTCGTGAGTCTCGAGCACGAGAAGGTCTCCCTTGGATTTTGATATCACACTCTTTACATGCGCGAGGTAGCTCTCGCTGTCTGTATGATATCTGCTCCTGACCTGGCTTGTGTCTATGAGCATCTGCTGTCCTGTGTTTATGTCTGAGACAATTATCTCTCCTTTCCCCGGAAGCTCGTAGTCTATCCTGTCGCGTATCATTATGCATATCAGGTCGAATTTCTGTGATAGGAGTTGCATTGCTTCTTCCCAGCTCTTTGACAGGCTCAGGAAGTCAGAGATGAGTATCAGCATGCTTCCCTGTGGCAGTGCTCTCATTATGAATTTTATTGGATCATCGAAATTGTTCCTGCCTCCGTATAAGTAAGGGTTTGATATATCTTTTGAGAGCAGGAACAGCTGCTGGTTCCCCCTCTTTGGCATCTTGAATGCCTTGACTGTGTCGCTGAACATGATGTATCCTACATTGTTCTGGGATTCCAGGCTTGCGAATGCTATGTTCGCTGCGACCTCTGCTGCATATTCACACTTCAGCTTCTCTGCTGTGCCTGTTATCATGCTGTCGCTCACATCTATCACGAAGAACACATTCAGGTTCCTCCCTTCCATATACTCTTTTATCAGTGTCTCGCCTGCTCTCAGGCTGGCCTTCCAGTCTATCTTTGAGGCGTCATCCGCCGGCGTGTATACCCTGTAGTCAGCGAACTCGAGGCCTATGCCTTTGAAGTAGCTCCTGAACTCGCCTTGTATCCCTCCTGCACCGCGGGTTGTCTGTTTTGTGACAATCTCAAGCTTTTTCAGCAGCGGCTTCAGGTTTATGTTGAGGCTTCTTTCAGTCATGGTATCGGCACTTTCTCCAGTATCTCATCTATCACACTGTCTGAATTTATCCCTTCGCTCTGTCCTTCATAGTTGAGCAGTATCCTGTGTCTGAGCACATCATGCGCTATGGTCTTGACATCATTGGGGGTCACATAGTTCCTGTTGTTCATCAGCGCCTCTGCCTTGGCTGCAATGAAGAGACCGATAGATGCCCTGGGAGAGCAACCCCATTCTATGTACTTGCCCATCTTCAGATGGTAATTTTTCGGGAATCTTGTTGCATCTACAAGGCTGACAAGATATTGCCTGACCTTGTCATCCATGAATATCTTGTGGACATCTGACTGCATCGCCAGGAGCTTCTCTTTTGTGAGGATTATTTTCATCTCGGGCTTCTCCAGTCCTTCCAGGGTCATGTTCTTCTCGAGTATCTCCTTTTCCTGGTTTATGTCGGGGTACATTATGTTCAGCTTGAACAGGAACCTGTCGACCTGTGCCTCCGGGAGGGGATATGTCCCGAGAGATTCTATGGGGTTCTGCGTCGCAAGTACGAAGAATGGCCTGTCGATGTTGTATGTCTCCTTTCCGATTGTTGCCTGTTTCTCCTGCATGCACTCAAGGAGTGCGGACTGGGCTTTGGGCGGTGCCCTGTTTATCTCGTCTGCGAGCACGAAGTTGCTGAAGATCGGACCCTTGACGACATAGAATCCTTTCTTCTCGTCATAAGCCGTGATTCCTGTGATGTCTGTAGGCAGCAGGTCCGCTGTGAACTGGATCCTCTTGAAGCTGCACCCTGTTACGCTAGCAAGGGTCTTGACAAGGAGTGTCTTGGCTATCCCGGGCACTCCCTCAAGAAGTACGTTCCCGCTGGCGATCAGCGCCCTGAAAAGGCTGTTCACGACATGATCCTGGCCCACCACTGCTTTTGATATCTCCTCTCTTGCTTTCTGCAGGTCTTCATTGTATAACTGGCATTTCCCGTTGAACTCTGATTTCTTCTCCCCAGTATTTATTGTCTTGGCTTTTTGCATTATCTGTTTCAGCATTTTGATCACCTGTTTGGTTATATCCTGATTTTTGCGGCTTTTGACGCCATCTGTCTTATCCTTCCGGACTCTTTCTTCAGCTTTATAACATCATTGTGATTCTCCTCTACGAATAAGGATTTTATTCTCTTGATCACTGGTTTTACTGGCTTCCGGGCTTCTTGCTTCTCGGACTTTGTCCTCTCAGTCTCCGGATGCTGTGGCTCTGGCTCGACTTTTTTCTCTATTGTCTTCTCTGGCCTGATTGCTTTCGGATTCTCAGGCTCGATGGGCATGCTTAGCTTCTCATGGTATCTCTTCATCTCTGTTTCCTTCTCTCTGGCCTTATCTTCCTGTCTCTCGAGTTCTTTTTTCTCTGCTGTATGGGACGAGCCTGCTGATGTGAGCTTCTCTATTATCCTCTCGAATTCTTTTACTAGGTCCTGCAGCTCTTCCTTGGTCACGGATCCCCCGCTGTATCTTTTCTGTGTGAGCGCTCCGGAGAATTCTGTCACGCTCCTGTAGAATACCTCGCCCATCCCCTTTGATTTTTTCTGGACAATGCCGGGTATCTCTTCTATTGTGTATTCATGCGGCAGAGCATAGTATTCAGAGAAGAATCTCTTGACTATCTGATTGAGTTCTTCGAGCATGTTCTGCGTGTGCAGGTGCTCTGCCTTGTCTATCATTATCTCGCCGAGTATTTTCCTTTTCGCCTGCTTCTGCTGCTTCTGACGATTCTGACGATTCTGACGATTTTTTGGAGGGGCTTTTTTCATTTTTTCCTGCCTCCGTATCTCCTGTAGATGAAATATCCGGCAATTGATGTGAGCCCTACCAGCATGAATCCGAACATGAACAGGAGTGAGTTTCCTATAGCATTGAGTATCCTGGGGTTCTGGACCTCTTTCTCAGGTGGCTCAAGCAGGTAGTTGCACACTGTACGCACCTGTTCGAGCATCTTGTCTGCCTCTTCATAGTTCCCAAGATCTATCTGTTCCTCGGCTCGTTCAAGGACTTCGTTGAGTTCCAGGCATTTGGGATTCCTTTGGAGCAGGTCTCTTGTGAAAGCGACTTTTGTATTGACAGCTGTCCTGTTGCCTTCTGCCTTCTCGAGGGAGTTTATGTATATCTTTGCACTGTCTGAGAATGCGGGGCTGGTCACATTTGCCCTTATGATTATCTCATATGTCCCGAAGATCTTGTATGACTCTATGTACATCTCGGTATATTCCTGCTCGTTGACTCCTATCTCGTCGAAGTATGGCTCGCTGAAATATGCTTTTATATCGGGATTCTCTGCCTCAAATGTCAGGTTCACTCCCCTGAATGTCTGGTTGCCGTTGTTCTTGATGTATATTGGTGTCATGAATGTGTTGTTCTTGTACATGGTTATGTTGCCCGGATAAAGTATTTTTATTGGCGTGAATACCCGCACCTCTTCCCTCTTGAGGCTTGTCCTTGTCACTGTCCTTGTGATTGTCTCTGTCTGGGTCTGGGTCTCATCCTCTACTGGATTGTAGATTATTGTTATGTTGTTGCTCCATGCGGTCGCATTCCCGTCTGATGCTGTGAAATAAACTGTCTCGACACCGGACCAGTCTGCCTCTGGGAAGATTGAGACCTTGTTGTTTGAGGTGTTTATCAGTATCTCAAGGTGGACTGCTCCTGACACATTGTAGTGCAGCTCTGTGTTCCCGTCTGCATCATAGAAGAAGTCATCGAGGTCTATCCATGGGTCGACTATCACATCCTCGTCTCTCGTGAGGTTGCTTATGACGTAATTGACTGTTGCATTGGCTAGTGATGGGCTCTCTCCTGATTCATTTGATCTGAACAGTAACCGGTATTGGAAGAACTGGTAGCTTGGGCTGTCTATTGCATTGCTTGTCGCATTTCCCGGGTCAGACCAGTCTGTGAAATCTGTTGTCTCGTATTGTGAGCTCCTTGTCTGGAATGTTATGTTTGTGCCGTTCGGCTCTGAGGATCCCAGATCCATGATCGAGAACCTGAAGTTTCCGTCATCCTCTACCATGTCGATGATCTCTGATGTGTAGAGCCCGCTCAGGTATGGCGGAGGTGGGTCTGCAAGTTTCATTCTGCCTGATTGGAATGTGAGGTTGATGAATGTCCCGTTCTGGAATGATCCTTCTGATAGGTATTCCTTTTTTCCGAATACAGGTGCCCTGTTCACATTCAATACCTCTATATGCCACCAGAAGCTTGTGTTCTCACCCCACCTGTCAGTTATTGTCACATTGAGTGTATGGTTCCCTTGGGCAAAGTACCCTGGATAGTAATCATACTCTGTGCCATTTATCTGCTTGCTCTTTCTATCCATTGTCCAGTTATAGCTCAAGGAATCATTGTATGGCAGGTCTGGATCAGTCGCATTTATTATGAAAGTCCAGGTGTCTGTCTCCAGTATTGTGAGGTTTGTCTCATTTGTCCAGTATGTTCCGTTTGTCGCATTCCACCATAATATCTCAGGAGGATCATTGTAGAACAGGACTTCGAATCTTAATGTAGTGGTATTTGTTGAATTCCCGTCTGTTACAGATATGTTGACTGTGTGGTTGCCCACTTGTGTTATGTTTGGCGTGAAATTTATCAGCGCCTGCCTGAGCGTGAGGTTGTATATGCTGATGTTGAACAGGTTTGTCTCATTTATGAAAACATTTGAGAAGTTCAGCGTATCATTCTCCTCGTCTGTCGCATTGAGCACCAGGAAGAAATTGAACCCTTCATACACTGAATCCCATTCAGGATATGAATCGATTGGCGGGTCGAAATAGGGGGTATCATTGACTGCACTGATGTTCAAGGTGAAGTTTGTTGAGTTCCAGAGCTCTCCATCTGTCACATTGAGATAGATTGAATAGAGGCCGACTAGCTCCCATCCAGGCGTGAACGATATCAGTCCTGTTGTCTCGTTTATGGTGAATATGCTTGCATTGCTGTAATAATACAGGTCGTCATTGTCGAAATCATCCGCATCTATGTCATATTCGCACAGGCTGTCCTCTGAGCAGTTCATCATGCCCGGCACATTTGTGAAATAAGGGGCGTGGTTGTCTGTCACATTAACCAGCACAATCACCTCATCATTGAAGCGCAGGGAATCATTGACGCTTATCCTGACATATTCCCAGCCAGTATGGTCTGGTGTGAAGTTGATGAGGCCGGTCGCATATCCTGTGCCTGCCCCGGTTATGTCTGTTATGTTGAAGTATGTGCTGTTCTCGTAGAATGTTTCTATGTCTAGGTCTGTATCAGAAGCGTTTATGCGGATCGTGTATGTCTTGTTCACTCTTGTTATTATGGGATCAGGTATCGGCCCCAGCACAGGCGGATCATTCTGGTCTGTTATGTTAAGCAGATATGTGCTGCTGTTCACTGCTCCGTGCGAATCATTGACATATATTCTGATTGTATTGAGCCCCACATGGATCTGGCTGGGTGTGAAGCTGAATGTCGCATAGGCGAATGAAGAGTTGACATTGACCTGATTGACGCTGAAATAGCTGAAGTTGCTGTAGAATGTCATGCTGTCATTGTCGAGGTCTGTCGCATTGACATAGAGGGAATAAAGCGATTTTTCAGGTACTATTTCATCTGGTATCGGGTAAGGTCTCAGTATTGGTATATTGTTGGCCATTATCTCTAGGTTGAAGCTGATTGTGCTGTTCACTTTGTTGTCATCGACCCATATCCTGACAGTATAATTGCCGACTTGGCCGGCTGTGGGTGTGAAGTTTATCAGCCCGCTGGCCGATATGTTGAACAGCCCTGTATGGTTATTGTAGTAGTTCAGCGCAGTATCATCGACATCATAGGCATCTATCTTCAGCAGGAATGGCGCTCCCACAAATGCTGTCTGGTTCGGCACAGGATAAATGTATGGTGCATCATTGACTGGGGTCACGTTCAATGTCACATTATTGCTTTCTGTTGAATTCATGTAGTCTGATGCGTTGAAAGTCAGTATTATGACACCGAAGAAGTCCTGGTCTGGATAGAATGATACTGTATGGTTCCATGCACCTGTTTCTGTGATGTTTACCTGCATGTCTGACCCGGCATAGTTTGCTATGTAAGTCAATGGATAATTGTCTGTGTCATTGTCCTTGAAATAGTCATCAAGGTTGAACACATCTGTCAGGTTTGTGTCTTCTGTCCAGTTGAAGTAGTCAGGGGTTATGTTCTGGTCAAGCCATGGGGGCCTGTTCATGTCTGTGACATTGACTCTCCATGTGTAATTGTCAGAAGCGCCATGGCTATCTGTCACCTTGACTGTGATGTTGTGCACCATTGATGCATTGGGTCCTGCAGAGAGGTAATCTGGTATGTAGGTTGCGTTCAGGCTTGTCGAGTTCAGCACTGTCTCGTTTATCACGCCATCAATATACCATGTGTAGTTGAGTGTGTCCCCTTCATAGGTAAGCATATCGACATCAATAACAGTGATGTTCATGTATAATGGCTCAAGCTCGTCTATCTCTGTCGTGAAATTGTCTGGGTCTGACTCATTGTATGGGCTTACTGAGGTGATGTTTGGTGGATCGTTGATGTTTGTTATGTTGAAACCAATTGTGGCAACTTCACGATCAAATCCTGTCTTATCGCTCACATTTATCGCAATTATTGTCACAGCTTTATACCATATTATCACATCATCATTGTTAGGTGTGAAATTCAAGACCCCTGTATCCTCATTTATGGTTAGTGAAGAGAAAGTGTTATTTTGTATAGCATAAGACACATTGGACTCATCTATGGATACGTTTACGTCATAGCTCCAGGAGACACCTTGTGTGAGATAAAAGACGGTTCCATGGATAGGGGGACTGAATGTGAATGTGGCTGCGATTACGAAGGGTGCGACTATCACAAGTAGCATCGCATACAGTATCCACCTCTTTTCGGCTATCATTCTGGCTGGCCCTCCTCCAGTCTTGTTATCTTCTCATGTGCTGACTTCAGGGATTCATAGGATGCTGTCCTTTCATCCTTGTTCATCTTCTTGTATATGTCGTTTGCCGCTTCGTATGATCTCCTGAGATTCTCCAGCTCTGATACCCCTATCTTCTTTGTCTTGATTGCTGTGTTTATCTTCCTGATCCTGATGTTGAAAGCCTGTATCCCCTTTGAGACTTTCCTGCGTCTTTCAATCTCTCTCAGTTTTTTAAATATTTCTTCTTTATCCTTGAGCGGGGTCTCATATGCCTCATTCTGCTCCTTGGCAGGCACATCCACTGAACTTGTCACTATCTTCCTTATGTTCTCAAAGAATTCCTTGAGCTCCCCGCCATCTGTCTGCTTCTTTCCATAGACCTTGTCATTGAGTTTCAGGATATAATGGGTTATCAGGTCTTTTAGGAGTATGTTGTCTATGTTCCTCCTAGCATCGTCTATCATCTCTTCAAGGGTCGATGAATATTTGGTGTCGAATACCTCTTTCATGAAAACTCTCAGGATATAGGCGAGGGTCTCCAGCTTGTCGACGGCACTCTTCTCTTCCAGCTCTGTCACCCTGACTGCCTGGAGTATGATGAATCCGAAGTCATCTTTCCTCTTTGCTGCCGCTGGGAACCATCTCAGTATATTATAGAGCAGGTCAGGCAGGTACTTGCCGTAGTATTTGTAGAAGAGGTATCCGGCAAGCAGGCACAGCGCCAGTATGATCAGGAGCCACCATAATATGACCCACATTATCATCATGGGCTGCTCATAAAGTCTCTTTGGCGGGCATGGGCCTCCCACATCTATCCCTGTCTCGCCCTGGTTCTGTATGCCGTCATGGCAAGTCGGACATGGAGGGCATGGCCCACCGCAGTCTGTCCTTTCCTCTCCTTGGTTCTTGATTCCATCCCTGCATAATGGGCATGGAGGGCATGGCCCTCCGCAATCGATTCCCTGTTCTGCGCCATTATGGATCCCGTCATTGCAAGTCGGGCATGGAGAGCATGGCCCACCGCAGTCTATGCCTGTCTCGCCATGGTTCTGTATGCCGTCATGGCATGTCGGCTCATAGATGCATTCTCTTGTGAGGTTTGGCTGGAGTATTGGACTTTCGCAGTTGTTTATGTCAGTGCAGACCCTTATCTGTATTCCGCTTGGCAGGCATTCTGACCATGCATTGCAGGTCCAGTTGACAGTGCACCACTTGGAAGGCCTGTCCGGGCTTCCCCCTCCGCCTCCGCCTCCCCCGCCTCCTGGACTGGGGCGTGGATCTGGCATATCCATTACTTTCAGCATCACCTGGTTCGAGTAGACGAACTCTCCGTAGGGGTCTTCTGCCCTGAATGTGACCAGCCTGATGCCGAACCAGTTCGGTTCGGGTGTGAAAGTCAGCACATGGTATTGGTTCATTGATATTGTTATCTTGTCTATGTAGCTCCATGTGTATACCAGCGGGTCCCCGTCAGGATCTGCGAAATAGTCATCTAGGTCGAGCCCTGTCAGCGATGTGTCTTCTTTCCATATCTGGTCTGGTATCGGCTGTATAAGATAAGGTGGGTTATTGAAAATTGATCCGAGCTCGCAGCTGTCCAGGCACCTGTAGACCCCTGAATCATTGAGGTTGCTGCACATGAATATGGACTGCCTTGCTGACGTGGAATCCATATCAGCATCGTCTGTTACTGTCACATCGAATCTGATAACCTCGCTGGTGATGTTTGTGTTGAGTATGTCGCCGATAGGCACTTCTCCGGTGCATGATACCATCTTATTGTCTCCGGTTAGGTTATTCATGGGCACAGTCTCGCTCTTTATGTAGGTCTCATTGAGATGATAGAATTTCACGAGACATCCGGTGCTTGTTGTGAACCCGTTTGAGCTGTTGAAATTTACCCCGATGCCAAGCAGCTGTTCAGATGAGAAGTGCATCCTGTCCGGGTAGTTTGTGTATGCATAGTAAGGGCTTGACTGGTACGGCCCGCGGACGACTGTTATGTTGTATGATCCGCTCGCAGAGTTGCCCACACCGTCATACACGACATAGCTTATGTTCCATGTCCCGTCAGGGAAAGGGTATTCCATTGAGCAGTCATCGACGATATAGACCTCTCCGGAGATGTTTATCTCGCAGTAGTCTATTCCTGTATTGTAGGTCCGGTTGTCCGTCACATTGATCACGATTTCCTGGCTTGCTCCGTAAAGGACTGTGCCTGGAGGAGGTTCTACTGATGTGACAAGCGGCGGCTCGTTTTCTGTGACATAGATCGTTGAGTCCCAATAGGCGACATTGCCCTCCACAGAGACTGTTATCCTTAGCTCATGCAGCCCTATCTCGGTTGCGTTCACTGCTGCAGATAGGTCAAGATCCCCTTCGAACCCGGAGGGGTTTTCTAGCTGGATTGTGTTGTTGTTGACAAGCTTGATGAATCCTGTTGTCGTTCCATACATGTAGGTGTTGTTCTCGTTCGGCTCGCTGTTTATCTGGCTTATCGGGTAGTGGACATGCCCTATCAGGATGAGGACAGTCCCGTTGAATTCTATGTCCATGAACTCAGCTGTGAGGTTATTCCCCAGAGTGACGACCTGGTCATGGGTCACATTGACTCCGACTATTGTGTCAGTTACATTTGTGGGGGTTATGCCAAGGCACACGAGTGCCATGTTGCATTCTGTATCTCCGCAGTCTGATAGCCCGTCGCCGTCATTGTCAAGGCCGTCATTGCAGAACTCGGCCGGCCCGTAATAGCATTCTGCGCAGTCCATGTCATCGCAGTCTGTGAATCCGTCATGGTCATTGTCAAGGCCGTCTGAACAGTCTGTCTCTGTGACACCGCACAGCCTTCCGTCAGGACCCACCTGACCATAGCAGTCTGCATCATCGCAGTCTGCTGCGCCGTCTGCATCATTGTCCGATGAGTCTGCGCATGAGTCGATTGATATGTTCTCTTGATACGGGCATGGATAGCAGACACCGCCTGTGCCATAGCATGTCAGGTCATAGCAGTCAGTGTCCCCGTCACGATCATTGTCGAAATCATCGTCGCATGTCAGCTCAGTCCCATATTCGCACAATGCACCGCTGCTCAGGTCGCCGACTCTTGTGTCGCAGTCTATGTCTCCGCAGTCTATCCCTCCGAACTGGGGACTTGCCGGATGGTCATAATCCAGGTCATTGTCATTGTTGTCATAGCATATGACTTCGTAGAGAGCACAAAGGTAGTCTGATGTCCTGTGCCATCTGTCGCAGTCCCTTTCATAATATGACCCGCTCACATAGCAGTCATATGGGCCGTCTGCGTCGTTGTCGAAGCGGTCATCGCATGTCAGTTCTGTACCGAATTCGCATATCGCATCCAGTGTCAGGTTGCCGACGAGCGTATGGCAGTCGTCATCCAGGCAGTCTGTCCATGCAATCATGCTCGGTGTGCTGTCCTGATAGCTTGTGCTGCTGTCCCATACCCCGAAATATCCGTAGTCATAGTCATTGTTTAGGAGGTCATAGCAGATCTCATCTATCAGGGGACATGACTCGTTGTCCATGAAGCAGTCATTGTCGAAGCAGTCTATGTATCCGTCGCCGTCATTGTCGAATCCGTCGTCGCATGTCAGCTCAGTCCCGTATTCGCATCTAATGCCTTCCAGTATCAGCGCTCCGTCGCAGCCGATGTCGAGGCAGTCAAGCACAGGTATCTCGGCGCATTCGCCTGTTGTCGATAGAAGGCTGTTGAGGTCATTGTCTATGCCATCATTGCAGTATTCGGCATATCCGCTTGAATTTATGTAGTCGCTTTCATTGGCAGGTGCTGAATCTGTCACATTGATTGTCTGGTACAGCCTCACAGTACCGTACCCGTCGTCCATGCTCCTCACGAACTCTATGTCATACCCGCCTCCAGGCGCTTCTGCAGGCATGCCGAACCTTAGCATCTCCCATAAGTGTCCTGTGAATCTGTCATTGTCCGGATTGCCGTCAGGAGTGTATGATTTTGATGTTAATGACATTGTTGTATACAGCTTGGTTGGCAGCTGTCTTGTCTCGGTTGTGCTGTCTGATATCCCGAAATCGGGCGGTAGGTCATTTAGTGCCACCTGCACAAGCTTGCTGTCCACATCGCATTGCTTGAACTTTGCTGTATAATCTGACCCTGGCTTGACTGCTTTTATGTAATAGACTGTCGTAGCTCCCATGTCGAACCAGCAGACATTGTTCATGCATGGGTCGTCGAGCCATATTGCGCTGTCTATGCTCCTGCTGTTCCTGCATTCGTATCTCACTCCTGCGCAGTCAGGATCATCGCAGTCGATGCGCAGGTCTCCGTCATTGTCCACACCATCATCGCATTCATCCTCTACGAGTGCACTAGCCTGCTGTTTTATCGCAAAGTTGACGTCGCTGACCCATGAGCAGTTCAGCTCGTCAAAGTACCATCCGGGATTGTTTGTGTAGCAGGATACTGCATGATCGACATCATCCCACAGCCATGTGTTGCTCCTGTGGATGTGGAAGAACATTGTGTTGTCCATTGTCAGCTGGCTGTTGTTATATGCTGTCGTCGTCACATTGTACTGCCCGTTCTGCACCGTGTTTGGCAGTGAGAGGCCATAGGTCACATTGTAGTATCTTCCATTGCTGTAAGTCGTGACATCTGCCGGGTTGAATGATGGGTCTATATCTGAGAAACCAGAGGTCACATTCAGTGTGCTCTCCTCGAGCTTCACGCTTATTATGGCCTCAGAGTTCTCCTTGTAGAACACCTTGTCCCTGTTCGGCGGCTTGACCCTGAATGTTGTGTTTGCGTAGCCTGTCAGGTTGGCGTGGGTGCAGTATGCATCCAATGTGTGGTTCCCCTCGATGTATCTCCAATGCTGTATGTATTTGTAGAGTGATATCTGCGGTATGTACAGATGTATCAGGCTTTGCTTGGGCATCCAATCCCAGTGTAAAAATCCTCCTGTTACAGCCATCAGGGTGAAGCTTGTGGGGTTGTAGTCTGTCCTGTAAGAGCAGTTTGCTATGATGGGGAATGATATGTCGCCATAGCCTGTTGCATATGTTGTCACATTGAAATATGGTGAGTTGTCCTGCGTCGGGTCCTCTATGGATATGTTGACCTTGAGCGATGCGTTCTCTATTGTGGTATAGTTCCCCTCGAATCCGGCTGTGTCTTCAAATAGGATTGAGCCGTTCGTGAAATCTGTTATCAGACAATCGCTGCAGAACTCGCCGTTTTTCAGTATTATCGGCAATATGGCGCTTATGTTATGCAGTGTGATTTGGGGGTATGACAGTATGCACATGGTGTTGAAGCCATAAGCTCTGATGAAGTTTTTTTCGATGATCAGGTTTGCATCTATGTTCATCTCATCAAGATCCACTTTTGATGGGCCGGAGTAATTGATGTCCCCGTGCTCGTTGCCGATTGTTATGTCTGACAACTGTATCCATGCTGTAAAATTAGAGAGGTTAGTCGTGTAGTTGTTCTTGTAATTCTCCCAGATAGGCTCTATATCCACATTGTTTATTGAGAACAGTCCTCCGAAAACCCCGCTGTCGGCGCATTCTCCCTTGGCTGCTGCCCTCACAAAATAACCGCACATGGAATCCGGCACTGTTGTCGTATCCCATGTCACATTGAAATAATCATCTCCATCAAAGTAATCGGTCCCGAGGGAACCTATGGATGCACCTCTGTAGTCAAAGCTGACTTCAGAGACATTTAAGTTGTAGTCAGTGTAGTTTGCATACACTGATACTGTTATCACCCCTGAATATACTCCTGCTTGAGGATGGAGGTTGGTGAGTGTGGGGACTCCACCTATACATATCCTGACTTTCCCGGCAGCTGTGACCTGCCCGGAGATCTGGTTGTGCAGTGAGTAATTAGAATATCCGATAGTGATGATGTACATGATTACAAGCACAGCTATCACATTATTGGATATCTTCATCTTTCCTCCTTATTTTCTTGTATTTGACCAGAAGATCCCTGAGCGCTTCTCTTGTTATCTCAGATTGGTTTGAGAACATGCCTTCGTCTATCAGTTCCTGTATCTTTTTCTTCAGCTCTTTCCCGATTCTTATGTGGACCAGATCAGACATCTATATCCTTCTTACTGTATGAATCAACATATATCATTTTGATATACAAATAATATCATTTTGATACATTTATTTATAAATGTTATTATAAGATATATAAAAAAGGGTATAAAAAAGATATAGAAAAGATATGGAACTGGGTATATTGGGTCAAGGATGCTCAGAAAAAAGAACAAGAGACAAATACTTACTTGCTTCGCCAGAATGTCATCTTGGCATACCCATGATAATACCCTATCTCTTTGTTGGGTATTCCAATCAGCTGTATTGTCTTCGCCTCATTGGGTTCGAGATGAGGCATTGATGGAATGGCTTCTACCATACCGCTGATGTTCCCAACCACCTTCATCTTGACATCGAGCGGGAAATTATAGGGGTTGATTAGGACGACTTCCCTTATCAGTGTGCTGCCTCCTTTTTGTGCTGAGCCGAAATGCAGGAAATCATCCCCGAGGTTTATGCCAACGCCTTTCTCCACCACTTTGATGTCCATCTCTATGGTCCTTGTCTCGACATGCATGTATGAGAAATAGGCTATGCTTGTCAAGGACACTGTCAATATGATTATGGCAATGAGAGCTATGATGAGTTGTTTTGTTGAGAATCCTGATGTATGTCCGAATTTATGTTTCTTACGCATATTGGCTGATTTTGAGGTTATATTTATATTTTTTATTATTTTTTTATTTGGAGTGTATGATTTTATTTCAGGGATGCTTTGGGGCCTCGAGCTTCTTTGCCTTTTTCTTTTTGTCTGGCTTGGGGGCATCACCTTCGAGTTCATCGAAATCAGGATCATTCCCCCCTGCCTTATGACTGTATCTTCTCATCTCTTTCCTGTCCTGTACCCTGAGTATCAGGAATATCAGCATGATTAGGGTTAGTATCAGCAGCAGGAGGTTTGTTATGTTGAAGTACTGCAGGAACATCGGCCTATGGAGGGTTTTCTCAAGAACTGCGAGAAGGCTGTCCTTCTCTGTTATCCTTTCCCCATAATATGCTCTCAGCTGTATCGGGTATGCGCTTGCATTAACCCCGTTTGCATCGAGGTATGTCGACAGGTTTCCTTTGCCGAACGGCCCGAGCGTTATCGGAGATGTCTTTGCCACCACACCATTGAAGGTCACTTCCCCCCAGACATCTTTGAGCTCTCCGTTCCAGAGGCTCTCTACCTCAAATTCGAATTTGTTTATCATGTCTGAGTATATCTCTTTGGTGTGGTTGTTTATCTTGAGCTGTCTTGTGCCGACAAGATAGGAATCATTGAGATTTTCTGTTATTTCGTTGTAATGGACATCTGCCTCGACTGAATATTTTCCTGGGGGATAACCCCCCATCGGGAACCTCACATCCCAATTATGGCTTTGGAAGGAATTGAGAGAGACTTTTGATGTGTCTGCGGTATGGACAAGCCCGCCTGATGAGTTGTAGAACCTCAGCTCTGCATGCGCATCCTCTATCATTATCTTTCCTTTGTTGGATATTGATACTGTTGTTATCTCAGTCTCATTCTCGCCGATGTCCCTGGCATTGAGTCTGGTCTCTGCCAGCAGGCCAGGATGCAATACATGGAGAGAAAAGAGGAAAGCCAGTGATCCCTTCACTGTCAGAGCTCCTTCGATAGTGTTGCCCTCTGTCACTGACATTTTTATCACATGCTGCCCGAAGTGCTCTGAGTCTTCGAAGAAATTGACTTTTACCTTGAAGGTGAATGTCTCCATGGGTTTGAGTTCAGGTATCGAGGCCGGCTCTGCTGAGAAATATTTATTGAGGTCTGTCTTCCCGCCGCCCCTGTCCTGAAAGGTTATTGAATAGCTTTGGGGTATTTTTTGGTTATTTATGATGGTGTATTCATACTCATGGCTTTTGCCGAGCTCGACATTTAGGTTCCTGTTCAGCAGATCAGAAGTCCCTCTTATGCCGTTTGCTGCTGGGATTATGAGGACTAATATTAAGATTAGGAAAAATATGTTTTTTGCCATTTTAAAAAGTAAGAAAAAAAAGATAATTTATTTCTTGACTGCCTCAAAGATCACATTGACAGAAGCTTCGTTACCTAATGTGGATGCACCGAGAGGCACCAGGACTTTTGCAGATACATTTGCCCATTTTTGAGGGGTGCTTCCAATTGGAAGGGCATTACACCAGCTTACATTCTCCACATTCTTTGGGAATTCCTGGTAAGTGGTAATACCACTGGCACAGTTATGTCCGTCAAGCTTGAACTCCAATGCAGCTTGTGCTGTACAGAATGTATAATTGCCTGATGTTGCATCTTGGCATACAAGTTCTGCAGCTGTTCCTGTCACATTGATGCTGATGTTGACTTCAACGTTACCATCATTCCAGAGTGCAAAGTGATCTCCACTCAGGCATCCCGGCCCATTGAATCCGTTTGCATCAGTTGTGACTGCATCAACAACCTGTGTTCCGGTTGCTGAGTCGCAGGTGATATTATTAATCACCCTAGAGAAATTAGAGTTGACGCCAAAATCTATAAGCAGGTCAGTCGCATTGATTGACAGAACTTGTGTGATGGTTATGTTGACCTTGCCTGTGTAATTGGTCTCGCCTGTTGCGAATCCTGCCAGCATCCCTAACTCTGAGATCCCTCCCATGAGCCAGGCAAAGCTTGCTAGAGAGACCACGATTGCTGCTACTAATAGATATACTAATGTTTTGTTTGAAACTTCACCCATTTTTTAACCTCCTTTTGCCATATTAGTAATTTCCAATGCCACTCTGCCGGTTGTCTGCACAGGTGGTAGATTGCTGCCGGTTATCCCTAATTTCACTTGGCCGACAGGTGTTGTTGTTCCTGCTGGGAACTCTGTCGCTGTCTCTGTAATCCTGCTCCACATTGCCCATGTGGTGAACACTGAAAGACATATTGTCAAAATCAAGAGAACAAGCACTGTCTTCTTTGAGATGTCACCCATTTTTTAACCTCCTTTTTGTTAATCACACAAAAGTGAATATTTGTGGTAGTTTGCCACAATTGGTATAGCTTTTACATACACTAGTTTATATATTTTTCGATTTTGATGAAAACTATTTATAAAATTGCCCACCAGGAGTCAGATTCAGGAAGCATAGCAGCATGCAATAGATTCATGGATGGAAAGATGCTAGTCATATACCATCTCTACTTGCGGGTTATATGATATCTTGTGATTATTTAATGTCTAATATCTCATGATTAC
Source organism: Candidatus Woesearchaeota archaeon (assembly GCA_016928155.1). Lineage (NCBI taxonomy): Archaea > Nanobdellati > Candidatus Woesearchaeota > Candidatus Woesearchaeota archaeon. The sequence continues at coordinate 87,737 of JAFGLG010000017.1, forward strand.
ATAAAAACATTGAGTTTTCCGCCAAAATGTCTAGGTTCTTATAGGTTCTGATAATATGTATCAATGCCTTCAATGTGGCTTATCTTTGTGTTCTTCTGGAGCCTCTCCCTGAATCTCCTGTCGACTTTCACTCCGAACCTTTCGAGCCCGGTCTTCAGCTTATGGTAGAGCTCTTTGCCTTCCCTGTCCAGGTCTGTGAGGATTATTATGCTGTCAGTGCTCTCGACGATCTGCTCGACAAAAGAGTACAATGGCTTGTTCAGGGAAAAAATTCTGTTCCTTATCCCGATGTTCCTGAGCGCTGCAACATCTTTTTTTCCCTCGACAATCAAAGGCGTCTGCGTCTCATTCACATCGATGATCCATTTGTCAAGAATCTCTTTTTCCAGGATGTCCATGCTGTGGCAGATGAAGGAGCTCTTTTATTGTTTTCCATGTTGTTTTCCATAAACATTAAATACCTCAGATGAATGGTCTGGTCAGGGGGTTTTATGGCAAAAGAGGCTAAATATCTCGATATCCCTCTCTCGACTACCCTGAAGTTCTACAAGAGGGAAGACATCAGGCAGGAGATGCTGAGGAGTTCAAGAAGCAGGGAAGTGGCCATCAAGTATGGCTCAAAAGGCTTCGGCAAGAGGCCTGACATACTTCAGTATCCGAATGATATCCTCGAGGCAGCCAGGCAGGGAGCCACTAGCTTCCATGTCTCTGAGGAGATCTGGAGCAGCCCGCTCCAGCTCCAGCCGAGCATGAAGAAAGCGGATATTGATAAGCTCAGGTCTGGCTGGGATCTTGTGCTGGATATCGACTGCAAGTTCCTTGATTACAGCAGGATTGCAGCAGACCTCCTGGTGAAGGCCTTGTCCCATCATGGCATCTCCAGCATCAGCTGCAAGTTCTCCGGCAATCATGGCTTCCATATCGGTGTCCCTTTCGGATCATTCCCGGATAATGTGCACGGCAGGGAGACTAAGCTGCTTTTCCCGGATGGCGCCCAGCAGATCGCGCTCTATCTCAAGGAGATGATAAGGAAGCCTCTTGCAGAGAGGATTCTTGCTGCGGACAGCATTGACAGTATATCCGAGACAACAGGCATCAGCTTCAGTGATCTCGTCGGGAGATCCTCGGGGAAGCCGGAATTCGACCCTTTCAGGATACTCGACATCGACACAGTTCTCATATCGTCAAGACACCTTTACAGGATGCCCTACTCCATCAATGAGAAGAGCGGCCTCGTCAGCATCCCGATCGATCCGAAGAGGATCCTTGACTTTGATAAGGATTCTGCAAGGCCCGATGTCGTCGAAGTTTCCGGATTCAGGTTCCTCGACAGCGTACATTCGGAGCAGAATGAGACCAAGTCCCTTTTTGTCCAGGCTTTTGACTTCCACGTCAAGGAGACCTTGAAGAGGCAGAAGGAGGTCAGGAAGATGCAACACTTTGCTGATGATCTGAAGATCGCTCTTGACGAGAGCTTCTTCCCGCCGTGCATCCAGAGGATCCATAAGGGTCTTGACGACGGCAAGAAGCGGGCTGTCTTCATCCTGATGAATTATCTCACCAGCATCGGCTGGGATTATGCTAAGATTGAAGCGTACATGCGGGAGTGGAACATGAGGAATCCTGAGCCCTTGAGGGAGAACATCTGGCTTGGCCAGCTGAGATATCATATGTCCAGGAAGAAGAGCATCCTGCCGCCTAACTGCGACAACATGATGTACATGAAAGGCATCGGCGTATGCTTCCCTGATAATCTCTGCCAGAAGATAAAGAATCCTGCACAGTATTCTTTAAGGAAGGCAAGACATCTCAAGCCGAGCAAGCCCAAGAAAGATAAGAAGAAGCCGGCTGAATCAGCTGAATGATTTTTGCTTAGGAAACACAGTCGGGGATAGGATTAAAGGGGTTATTTTCAATATTATAACTAAATAAAATTAAATAAAATGTTTCGATAGATTTATAAAACACATGCTGATTCATCACAAAATCATCAAGCAGTGTTTAAATCCAAAAAAAATTGTTTAAACACATGATTACACCAATCAAAGCCTGAAAAGCAGTTTTTCAGTACAATATTGGTTGAAAAACCTTGTTCTGAAGAAAACCTGCAATAATAGGCCTTTTTATGGCAGATTATGTTCAGCTACATCTCAGGCTCTGATTCAGACTATTCAAGATCAAAGGGTAAAAACTGAAAAATGGCATCGAGCGTAAGACCGAGGAGAGGGAGCATGGGTGTTTGGCCTAGGAAGAGGGCTAAACGTGAATACCAGAGGACAAGGAGCTGGCCGGTTGCAAAGGATGCGAAGCTTCTGGGTTTCGCAGGCTACAAGGTCGGCATGACACATGTTTCTTTTGTGGATCCGAGGAAGAACTCATTGTCAAAAGGCAAGACAGTGAGATGGCCTGTGACTATACTCGAATGCCCGCCATTGAAAGTCCATTCGATAAGATTCTATAAGAAGAAGACATACGGGCTTGCGTGCATCAGGGAGATTGTCGCCAAGACAGACAGGGACTTGGAGAGGAAGCTCCCGAAATCAAAGGATGGCTCCGCTGAGCTGCCGCAGGATGCCTCTGATTATGATGATATAAGGATACTTGCTTACACACAGCCGAGGCTTACTGGGATTGGGAAGAAGAAGCCTGAGGTCTTTGAGATTGCTATCGGCGGATCCGGGGATGACAAGCTGAAATTCGCAAGGGATAAGCTGGGTAAGGAGATCCCCATCGAAGATGTTTTTGCTGACGGCTCTCAGGTCGATATGAAAGCGATCACAAAAGGGAAGGGATTCCAGGGTCCTGTCAAGAGGTTCGGTGTCACAATAAGGAGCCACAAGGCAGAGAAGACAAAGAGAGGCCCTGCCAACGTGGGTGCCTGGGGCATGAAAGGGAAGAGGTCATGGACTGTCCCTCATGCAGGCCAGATGGGCTATCATTCTAGGACAGACTACAACAAGATCCTCCTCAAGATATCAGGCAAGGCTGAGGAGGTCAACAAGCAGGGTGGATTCATAAGATATGGCGTCGTCAGGAACACATATGTGCTTGTGAAGGGCTCTGTGCCTGGTCCGACTAAGAGGCTCATAAGGTTCAACAGGCCGGTCAGGCCGAACAAGAAGCTCGAATATGGGGCCATGGACATATCATCAATATCATTGAAATCAAATCAGGGTAACTGAACATGGAACTGAAGATATTTTCATTGTCGAATGCTGAAGCAGGTAAGATGAAGATGCCCGCGCAGTTTTCAGAGGAAGTGATGCCCAATCTTATCAAGAGGGCTGTGCTCTCTCTGCAGTCAAACGCTAGGCAGCCTTATGGATCTGATCCTATGGCAGGCAAGAGGGCGTCCGCAGAGGTCTCCAGGAGAAGGAGAAAATACAGGGGATCATACGGCCTTGGCATCAGCAGGGTGCCGAGGAAGATCTTTGCCAGGAGAGGCACGAGGATGATCTGGGCTGGAGCGTTTGCGCCGGGGACTGTCTCTGGAAGGCGGGCTCATCCGCCGAAGGCTGAGAAGATCTGGTCCCAGAAGATCAATAAGAAAGAGAACAGGAAAGCCATCCGGTCTGCTATCTCAGCGACTATCGATAGGGTCCTCGTGACACAGAGGGGCCATTTCGCTCCGGATAATTACCCGTTCACAGTCGAATCCAAATTTGAGGATCTGTCAAAGACAAAGGATGTCGTCGAAGCCCTGCAGAAGCTGGGTTTCAGCAGGGAGCTTGAGAGATGCTCTGTCAAGAAGGTCAGGGCTGGCAAGGGCAAGACAAGAGGTAGGAGGTACAGGAAGAAGAAAGGTCCTCTGCTTGTTGTCTCAAAGGACTGCGGGCTCCTGAAATCCGCGAGGAACATCACAGGCGTCGACGTCGTCACTGTCAACAGCCTCAATGCAGAGCTCCTGGCTCCGGGCACGATACCAGGAAGGGTGACCATCTGGACAGATGCTGCTCTGAATAGGATGGAGAAAGAAAGTTTGTTCATGTAAAATGGCTGCCGGCAAATCAGTGAGGAAGGAGAAGATCAGGATCATAAATTATCCGCTCTCGACAGAGAAATCCATAAGGCTTATGGAGTCAGAGAACAAGCTGGTGTTCTCTGTGGCAAAGAAGGCTAAGAAGCCTGAGATAAAGAAGGCTGTCGAGGAGATGTTCAAGGTCAAGGTTGTCAAGATAAACACATTCGTTTCGCCGCAGGGGGAGAAGAAGGCTTATGTCAAGCTTTCGGACGAGACACCTGCCATGGATATTGCGACTCAATTGGGTCTGATGTGAAATGGGAAAGAATCTTATACAGCAGGCAAGGGGGAAAGGGAGCACCACTTACAGGGCTCCGAGCCATAGGTTCAAGGCCAAGCCGGGCTATAAGCAGGTTGCTGAGGATAAGAAGGTGGTCGGGAGGATCATCGATATCCTGCACTGTCCCGCCCACACTGCACCCATGATCCAGATAAGGTATGATGATGCCACAATTACTTATAATATGGCTCCCGAGGGGATCAAGGTCGGTGACACAGTCGAGATTGGCACTGAGACTGTGCTTGCTGCAGGGAACACGATGTCACTGAAATCGATCCCGGAAGGGACGATGATTTTCAATATTGAGTCTCAGCCGGGTGACGGAGGCAAGTTTGTCAGGTCATCAGGCACAGCCGCCAGGATCCTGACCAAGATGGAGAACAAGATAATTGTCGTGCTGCCTTCGAAGAAGAAGAAGGAGTTCCATCCTTTGTGCAAGGCGACTATAGGTGTGGTTGCCGGCGGCGGTAGGCCTGAGAAGCCCTTCATAAAGGCAGGGAATCATTATCATAAGATGAGGGCCAAGAACAAGCTGTATCCGAGGGTCTGCGGGATTTCCCAGAATGCAGTCGACCACCCGTTTGGTGGCAAGCATTCGTCTAAGAAGGGAAGGCCCACTATCGCTCCGAGGTTCGCGCCTCCGGGCAGGAAAGTTGGTAAGCTTAAACCGAGAAGGACTGGTATGAAGAGGTAAAAATGGCAAAGAAAGAATTCATGTATCGCGGAAAGACTCTTGACGAGATGAAGAACCTCAGCAGGGAAGAGCTCCTTGAGATTCTGCCGGCTTCAGCCAGAAGGAAGATGAAGAGGGGCTTCACAGACCAGGAGAAGATACTGCTCAGCAATATCAAGGAGAAGAAATCCAACATCAAGACCCACTGCAGGGACATGGTTATCCTTCCTGAGATGGTCGGGATCATGGTGAAGGTCCACAAGGGCAATGATTATGTGCTTGTCAGCATAAATGAGGAGATGATAGGCCATTGCTTGGGTGAGTTTGCCATGACAAGGAAGAGGGTCACTCACAGTTCGCCTGGTGTAGGTGCCACAAAATCAAGCTCAAATATATCAGTGAAATAATATGTCGAACTTCAGATATTCGTTCAGGGATTATGACAAGAACAACATGGCCAGGGTGGCCGGGTTAGACTTGGCTATATCCACAAAGCATTCGATTGAGATATCCAGCTTCATAAGGGGCATGGATCTCCAGAAGGCGAAGAGATGCCTGGAAGATGTCATTTCAAAGAAGAAGGCTGTCCCGTTCAGGAGATTCAATATGGACATGGGCCATAAGAAGGGCATCGGCCCGGGAAGGTATCCTGTGAAGGCAGGCGGTGAATTCCTGAAGCTGCTCCTGTCTGTCGAGGCGAATGCTCAGTCAAAGGGCCTCAACACAGGTAATCTGACACTTGTCCACGTCTCGTCTCATCAGGCCTCAAGGCCCATGAAGCCGGGAAGGCACAGGGGCAGGGTCATGAAGAGGAGCCATGTCGAGATTGTTGTCAAGGAAGCTGAAGTCAGCAAGGAGAGAAGGCCCAGGAAGCAGAAGGCAGTGAAGAATCCGGAAGCGCCCGGGCAGGAAGAGAATGTCCGGGTATCTGATGCTCAGCAGGCAGGCAGGAAATCAGAGAAGGATGTGTCTATATCACAGAAGAAGGAAAAAAAGCAAGAGAGTGACGTGAATGATTGAAAGGGATTTTGTCAAGCAGAACATTAAGGAGATGGAGATACAGGAATTTATCTCAAAGAACCTCAAGAGGGCGGGCCACAGCCACACGAAGGTGCAGAGGACCCCTCTCGGCGAGAAGATAATCATATTCACTTCGCATCCGGGCCTTGTTGTCGGAAGGAAGGGCCAGAACATCAAGAAGCTTACGGCTGATCTCAAGAGGCATTTCAACCTGGAGAATCCACAGATCGAGACCTCAGAGGTATCTAACATGTACCTCGACGCTGACATCATCGCTGAGAGCATCGCCACATCATTGGAGAAGTTCGGCTCGAACAGGTTCAAGGGCATAGGTCACAAGATGATGACCAGTGTGCTTGAGGCTGGTGCCAGAGGGATCGAGATCGTGATCTCAGGCAAGATACCCAGCAGCAGGGCAAAGTCTTGGAGGTTCTATGCAGGCTATCTGAAGAAATGCGGGGACATATCGATAAGCGGTGTCAATCATGCTTACTCGAGGGCTGAGCTCAAGACCGGGACCATAGGCATTAAGGTGTCTATCATGCCCCCTGATCTGAAGCTGCCTGATCATTTCAGATTCCTCGACGAGGCGGAGTTCGTGGAAGAAGAGATGACTGATGAGAAGAAGCCTGAGTCAGAGAAGAAGGATGATGCCAAGAAGAAGTCTCAGAAGAGATCGAGGAAATCCTCCAGGCCGAAGGATGACAGGGCTGGGAAGTCCAGGAAGAGGGAGGCCAAGCCGGTCAGGGAGGAAAAGGCGGATGACGCCGGGATGAGCGATCTCAGCGCGCCTGAGGTGCACGATGAAGGCTAAGGACCTGAGGGATATGAAACCCGAGCAGCTTGACGCGAAGCTTGCTGAGATGAAGAAGGAGCTTGTCAAGCTGGGTGCCCAGGTCGCGACAGGTACCAATCCGAAGAACCCCAGCCAGATAAGGAACATAAAGAAGACCATGGCGAGGGTGCTCACGATAAAGAAACAAAAGGAGGATGTTAAATAGGATGAGTGAAATTTGCTCGGTTTGCGGGCTGCCTTCAGAGCTGTGCGTTTGTGAGACAATAGCCAAGGAGAGCCAGAAGATCACTGTCAAGATCGTCAAGAAGAAATACAACAAGAGCTACACCATCATAGAGGGCATCGATTCAAAGGAGATAAATATGAGCGACCTGACCAAGAGACTCAAGAATTTTTTTGCCTGCGGAGGGACGTTCAAGGAGAGATATATCGAGCTCCAGGGCAATCACAAGTCAAGGGTCAAAGAACAGCTCATAAAGTATGGATTCGCTCCGGAGACCATCGAGATCAGATGAACATAGGCCTTGTTCGCGGGGAGTTCATAGGATTGCAGGTCAGGATAAGGCAGAAAAAGGATGGCAGAGAGGTTCAAGGGAAGGTCATAGATGAGACAAAGGGTATGATAACCTTGCTCACAGGTGATATGAGGAGGATCAGGTTCATCAAGACCGGGATCATGCTGATGATCGGTCATCATGAGATTGACGGAAGCATAATAAATGAGAGGCCAGAAGATAGGATAAGGATAAGGTTGCTGGATTGAAGGTGAAAAAATGAAGAAAAGCATCGGCATTGACGTTCCTGCCCCGAAAGAGCGGTGTGATGACGTGAACTGCCCATTCCACGGCACCCTCAAGCTGAGAGGCAGGGTTTTTGTGGGTGAGGTCGTATCAGACAAGATGAGGAGGTCTGCTGTCATCCAGTGGGAGCGCAGGGCTTATATCCCTAAATATGAGAGGTATGAGAAGAAGAGGACCAAGATCCATGCACATAGCCCGGATTGCCTGAATGCGAAGAAGGGCGACCAGGTGAGGGTCATGGAGAGCAGGCCTCTGAGCAAGACAAAGAACTTTGTCATCGTGGAGATAATTAAGAAAAAGACTGGATGAAAGTGAATCATAATGAAAGCTGTTAATGCGAAAATGACCAAGCCGTTGAACCTCGGCACGAGGGTGCCTACCTGCGATAATTCCGGGGCCAAGATCCTGAAGATAATCGCTGTGAAGGGCGGGAAGACTGTCAAGAACAGGATTCCTGCTGCAGGCATCGGCGACCTGGTCTGGGCTGCTGTCGTCAAGGGCAAGCCTGACATGAGGAAGCAGGTTGTTTTTGCTGTGATTGTGAGGCAGAAGAAGGAGTATCAGAGGCCTGATGGTATCAGGATACAGTTCGAGGACAATGCAGCTGTCGTGCTGAAGGACGACAAGGGCAATCCGAAAGGCACCATATACAAGGGTCCGATTGCGAAAGAGGCTGCAGAGAGATGGCCTGCTGTCGCTAAGATAGCCAGCATAATATTGTGATTGATATGAAGAACGAATATTCGAAATCATGGAACAGGAGCAAGCAGCCGAGGAAGCAGAGGAAATTCCTTTACAATGCACCGCAGCATGTGAAGAGCGGGATGCTCGGATGCCATTTGTCCAAGGAACTGAGGGGCAAGCACAGCAGGAGAGCAGTGAGGCTCATCAGGGGTGACAGGGTCAGGATCATGAAAGGCACCCACAGGAAGAGAGAAGGCAAGGTCGAGAGGGTGGATGTCAAGAACAGCAGGGTCTACATCACAGGCATAGAGACCATAAGGAAGGACGGCAACAAGGTGCTTTATCCGTTCAGGATCCCTAATCTGCTTATTGTCGAATTGAACTTGAGTGACAAGAAAAGGGCTGAGAAGCTCAGGCCAAAGGTGCAGCAAAATGGTTAAGAATCATCTGAAGACACTGGCAGCCCCGAAGACATGGGCTATCAAGAGGAAATCGCAGGTTTTCCTTGTTAGGCCTGCACCCGGTGCTCATCCCAAGGATGAATGCCTCCCTTTGAGGATAATTATGGCTGATATCCTGAAGTATGGCAGGACATCAAAGGAGATAAAGTACATCATAAATAACAGAAATGTGCTTATCGACGGCATGAGGAGGAAGAGCCTCAAATTCAATGTCGGCGTCATGGATACAGTCCAGGTTCCTGATCTCAATGAATATTACAGGGTCATTTTCAATAAGAAAGGCAAGATTGATCTTGTCGCGATCGGAAAAGATGAGGCAGACATGAAGATATGCAAGATCATTAACAAGAGCATGGTCAGTGGCAGGACCCAGCTGAACCTTGATGACGGTAAGAATATCCTTGCTGACAAGGGAGCGAAGGGATCATATGGTGTCGGCGATTCGCTGCTTCTGCATCTTCCTGACCAGAAGATCCTGGAGCTGCTGAAGCTTGAGAAAGGTGCTGCAGTCTACCTGAAGAAAGGGAAGTATGCAGGCCAGACAGGGGTCGTTGAGGGGATAAAGGAGGACACAATCAATATAAGGTCTGAGGCCGGATCTATCCAGACTCTGAAGGCATATGCCTTGGTGATCGGGAAGGATAAGCCTCTTTTGACAGTGACTAAATGATGGCAAAGGCAAATGATACGAATCCGATGAAGAGTGTCAAGATAGAGAAGCTCACGCTTAACATCGGGGCTGGTAAGGATCAGAAGAAGCTTGAGAAAGCTGTCAGGCTGATCAAGAATATTGTGGGTGTTGATCCTGTCAAGACTGTCACCCAGAAGAGGATCCCTACATGGGGCCTTAGGCCGGGTCTCCCGATCGGCTGCAAGATCACACTGAGAGGGGATAAGGCAGAGGAGGTTTTCCTGAAGCTTGTCAAGGCTAAGGACAGCATTCTCTCATTGAAGCAGATTGATGATTTCGGGAATGTCGCTTTCGGTATCCATGAGTATATTGATATCCCCGGGGTCAATTATGATCCTGAGATTGGCATCATGGGGCTCCAGGTCTGCTTGACACTGGAGAGGAATGGCCACAGGATCAAGAGGAGGAGGCACCTCAAGAGGAGGCTGCCTATGAGGCAGAACATCAGCAAGGAGGAATCTGCTGCCTTCTTGAAGCAGAGTTTCAGCATACGGATCAAGGAGGAGCAGGCGGAGTGATAATATGACAACATCGGATCATAAGAAGATGCTCGAGCAGTTGAGGGTTAAGCCTGTAAAGTACAGGAAGTTTTTGAAGCATAACTCACCTAAAGAGAGGTCGGGCGGGATCTCCATGAAGAAGTGCAGGAGATGCGGAAGCGCAAGAGGGCATATCGACAAGTATGGCCTCAATCTCTGCAGGAGATGCTTCAGGGAAGTCGCTTTTGATATCGGATTCAAAAAATTCAGCTGAGGTAAGAAAATGTTGAATGACCCATTGGCAAATGCATTGTCACGAATCATGAATTGTGAGAGGATAGGCAGTAAAGAGGTGGAGGTCAAGCCTCATTCGAAGGTCATCAAGAAAGTGCTTGAGATCATGAATGAGAATGGCTACATCGGCACGTATAAGGAGGTCGAGGACGGCAAGGGGAATTTCCTTGTTGTGAATCTCCTGGGGAAGATAAACAAGTGCAATGTCATCAAGCCCAGGTACGCTGTCAAGCTTGGTGATTATGAGAAGTTCGAGACGAGGTTCCTGCCTGCTCAGGACTTCGGCATACTTATTGTATCGACGCCGAAAGGTATAATGACACATATCCAGGCCAAGGAGAAGATGCTCGGCGGAAGGATGCTGGCATACTGTTATTAAGATGGCAGAGAAGAAGAGACACGAGCTGAGAGAGGAGATTGATTTGCCTGAAGGAGTCACAGCCACATTCGCTCAGAGGGGGATCAGGTTCAGGGGCCCTAAGGGGGAGAATGAGAGGCTCATCAACAATCCTATCTTGAATGTCGAGGTGAAAGGGGATATGGTTTCGGTTTTCACTGATAAGGATTCCAAGAAGGAGAAGAAGATCCTCAACTCGATGGTGGCCCATTTCAGGAACATGATTGTAGGGGTTACAAGAGGCCACATGTACAGGCTGAAGATCTGTTCAGGCCACTTCCCCATGAATGTCGCGCTGAAGGGTGATGAGTTCAGTGTCAAGAATTTCCTTGGTGAGAAGATTCCAAGGATCTTGAAGATAAAGAAGGGTGCAGATGTCAAGATCGATGGTGATATGGTTGAGGTCACTTCAGTCAACAAGGAGATCGCCGGTCAGGTTGCGGCTGATATAGAGCAGCTTTGCAGGATAACGAACCGTGACAGGAGGATATTCCAGGATGGTATATATTTCATAGAGAAGGATGGTAAGAAGATTTAGGTGCTATGATGGATTTGCTCAAGATCAGGAAAGAGATGAAGGCGAAGAAGCCTGAATTCACTGCCCAGGATTCTCATAAGGCGGGCAGGGTGCAGAAGAAGTACAGGAGACCGAAAGGCATCCATTCCAAGATAAGGATGGGGTGGAAGAGCTACAAGAAGAAGATAAAGGTGGGCTATAAGTCACCTTGTGCTGTCAGGGGTCTCTCGGTGCAGGGCCTTATTCCTGTTGTCGTGGCGAATGCAGCTGCTGTCAGGGCTATTGATCCCGGGATTCAGGGCGCGGTCATCTCTTCATCAGTTGGCATGAAGAGGAGAGAGGAACTGATAAGGCTGCTCGTGGAGAAGAAGGTTATCATACTCAATATCCGTGATCCTGAGAAGAAACTGAAGGAAATCGGGGCTGGATTGAAGGAGAAGAGAGAGAAGAGGACAATGAGGGAAGCTTCGAAGAAGGAGAAGGAGAAGGATCTCAAGAAGAAGGCAGAGGAGAAGAGCAAGGAAGAGAAGAAAGAGGGTGTCGAGGAGATTGTCGATGAGGACAAGAAGATGCAGGAGAAGAGGGATATGGATAAGCTCCTGACAAAGAAAGACTCTGTTTAAGGTGCGATATGAAACTCAAACTTCAGAAAAAGCTGGCTGCTGATGTCATGGACTGCTCTCCGAAGAGGGTATGGTTTGATGAGGGGAGGCTTGAAGAGATTAAGGAAGCCATCACAAAGGCTGACATAAGGCGGCTGGTCAAGGACAGGGCTATCGGAGAGAAGCCGATAAGGGGCATCTCAAGGGCCCGCGCGAACAAGATCAAGATCCAGAAATCCAAGGGCAGGCAGAAAGGCCATGGTTCCAGGAAAGGTAAGAAAGGGGCTAGGCTGCCGAGGAAGGAGGCATGGATGTTTAAAATAAGGAAGCAGAGGGATTTCCTGATGAGGGTCAAATTGTCAGGTAAGGTGTCTGTCAAGGACTACAGGTTGCTTTACCTTAAGGCAAAGGGCGGATTTTTCAGGAGCCTCAGGCACATGAAACTTTATATTGATGAACATGGGATGTTCAAGAAGTGAATGAAATGAAGAGCAGATATAATATACCTTTCAGGAGGAAGCTTGAAGGAAAGACTGATTATCGTAAGAGGCTCAAGCTGCTCTCTTCTGGAAGCAGGAGACTGGTGATCAGGAAATCGCTGAAGAATATGACTGCACAGGTCATCGAGTTTGCACCTGAGGGTGACAAGGTGCTGCTCTCAGCATCTTCGAGGGAGCTCATCAAGATGGGTTGGACAGCCCCGAGGTCAAATGTTCCTGCAGCATATCTTGTGGGTCTGCTGCTTGCGAGCAAGGCGAAGGCTGGGAAAGTCAGCGGCAGGATAATCGTCGATATCGGTTTGGCGACATCTGTCAGGGGTTCCAGGCTGTATGCTCTTGTCAGGGGTGCTATTGATGGCGGCCTTGGGATAGAATGCTCAAAGGATATCCTGCCTGATGATGATAGGGTCTCAGGCAAGCATATTTCAGAATACTCGGATAAAAGACAGTTCAAGTATGATGCTGCAAAGCTTCCTGAATTGTTTGATAAGGTCAAAAAACAGATTATGGGTGCTAGATGATGCCGGATGAAAAGAAGCCTGAGGATGTAGCAGAGGAGAATGTGAAAGTTGATCAGAAATCTGATCCCAGGAGAGATATGAGGGGAAGGCCGGAGAAGGATCAGGCAGTCTGGAATCCGAAGACCTCTTTGGGGAAGCAGGTCAAAGAGGGGATTATCACAGATATTGATCAGATACTTGATGAAGGCAGGAAGATTCTGGAGTCAGAGATAATTGATGTCCTGATCCCTGACCTTAAGTCAGACCTTCTGCTTATCGGCCAGGCAAAGGGCAAGTTTGGAGGAGGCCAGAGAAGGGTCTTCAGGCAGACGCAGAAGAAGACAATGGAGGGCAACAAGCCGAAGTTCACGACTTATGCTGTCGTCGGCAATGAGAACGGGTATATCGGCCTGAGCGAGGGGAGCGCAAAAGAGACTGTCCCTGCGAGGGAGAAGGCGTTCAGGAATGCCAAGCTTGACATTTTCAAGATCAGGAGAGGATGCGGCTCATGGCAGTGCGGCTGTAAGACTCCTCATACCATACCTTTCAAGGTTACCGGCAAGTGCGGCTCTGTCATTATTGTCCTGAAGCCCGCCCCGAAGGGTGCTGGACTGAAGGTCGAGAAGGAATGCGGCAAGATACTGAAGATGGCTGGCATCAAGGATATATGGTCAAAGGCCTATGGCCAGAGCAAGACGAAGGTGAATCTGCTGCTGGCATTGAAGGATGCCCTGAAGAAGCTCATGTCGACGAAAGTTGATGCGAAGTTTGAGGAGAGGCTTGGCATCGTAGAGGGGAAGATTGTCAGCCAGAAGCCTGAGATTGAGGAAAGTGAGTGAATATGGAAAAGGAATCTGGGAAAAAAGTGCAGAACGGAAAGATCGCCATTATCAGGCTTAGGGGCCTCACAGGCATAAGGAAGCCTATTAAGGATACATTGCTGATGCTGAACCTCATCAGGAAGCATCATTGTGTTGTGCTTGATCCCAACCCTTCGGTCATGGGTATGATAAGGAAGGCCAAGGATTATATCACATGGGGTTTCATTGATGATGAAACTCAAAAGCTCCTTGTCGATAAGAGGAGCGAGAAGGATTCGGATGGTAATATGAGGCCTTATTTCAGGCTGCACCCGCCGAGGAAAGGTTTTGAGAGGAAAGGTGTCAAGAGGACTTTCAGGATCGGAGGTGCTCTTGGTGATAGGGGCGAGAAGATCAATGATCTCATCAAGAGGATGATTTGAGGGATTATTAGGATATGTCAGATCAGAGGTTATGATTATGGTTGTCAACAAGAGATCGAAGAAAAGCAGGCAGAGAGGCTCTCACACCCATGGTTGGGGTGCTATGAAGAAGCATCGTGGCGCAGGTAATCGCGGCGGACGCGGCATGGCAGGCACTGGCAAGAGAGGGGACGCGAAGAAGCCATCTATCTGGAAGGATAAAGATTATTTTGGCAGGCACGGCTTCAAGCAGAAGAATCAGGAGAAGATCTCTGCCATCAACATAGCTTTCATTGAAGAGAAGTTCCAGAAGCTCCTTGCAGGAGGTATCGTCAAGGAAGTTGATGGTTCTTTCATGATAAATCTCGCTGATATGAAGTGCAACAAGCTCTTGGGTGTCGGCATGCCGACGAGGAGATACAGGATCTCGGCCAAGTATGCTTCCAGGAGCGCTGTTGAGAAGATCGGCTCTGCAGGAGGGGAGGTTCAGCTTCCTGTAAGGAAAGAAGCGCCGGCAGAGCCTGTGCAAGCTGAATGAAAATGGCATCATTCCTAGATAATATCCTGGCAAATCTTCCGGAGGTTGCTCCGGCTACCCAGAAGAATGTCCCTTTCAAGACAAAGCTCAAGTGGACTCTGACGATTCTTGTACTGTTCTTTGCTATGGGCCTTATCCCTTTGTTCGGTCTTGGCCAGAATGCATTGCAGCAGTTCGAATACCTTTCATTGATCCTTGGGGCTGAATTCGGCTCTCTTATGTCTCTGGGTATCGGCCCGATTGTTACAGCTTCCATTGTGCTGCAGCTGTTGAACGGGTCAGGCATTGTCAAGTTTGACTTGACATCGAGAGAAGGTAAGATGAGGTTCCAGGGCATCCAGAAGCTCTTGTCTATATTCTTCATTTTGTTCGAGGCATTCATCTATGTTTTCATGGGTGGCTTGGCTCCTGCAGCTGAGATAACTGGCGCTTTGAAGCTCCAGCTTGATCTGCTTTTGATATTCCAGCTTTTCCTGGGAGGCTTGATGGTCATGTTCATGGATGAAGTCGTCTCAAAGCACGGCTTCGGTTCTGGCATCTCATTGTTCATCGCAGCTGGAGTGTCTAAATCTGTTTTTGTCAGGCTTCTTTCATGGCTTCCGAGCCCTGCTAATCCCGAGGTCCCGACTGGTGCTCTTTGGCAGCTTTTCCTCGGCTTGAGGACAGGTGATCCTCAGCTTGTTGCTCTGATGCTTGCTGCCATCCTCGCTACTATCTTTGTTTTCATGATTTCCATTTATGGTCAGGCCATGAAGGTCGAGATCCCTCTTTCTTTCGGCAGGATAAGGGGTCATGGCGTCAGGTGGCCGCTCTCATTCATTTATACTTCAAACATCCCGGTCATTTTGGTGGCAGCTTTGCTTGCTAATATACAGCTTTGGGGCAGATTGCTGCAGAATTGGGGGCATCCTTTGCTTGGCACATTCAATTCTCAGGGCACTCCTGTTTCAGGTTTTGTCTCCTGGATCCAGTATCCTAATGTTGTCGAGAAGCTGATTATAGGGAATATCGCATGGCCGGACATCTGGCATGGATTGGTCTATCTTTTGTTCATGATAGGAGGAGCTGTGGTTTTCTCGTATTTCTGGGTCCAGACATCTGGCATGGATGCGAGAAGCCAGGCTAAGCAGATCATGTCTTCTGGTCTCCAGATTCCTGGCTTCAGGCAGGATCCGAGAGTCATGGAGAGGTTGCTTGAGAGATATATCGGTCCTTTGACTGTCATGGGAGCGATTTTTGTCGGGTTCATCGCTGCAAGTGCTGATCTTATCGGCGCTCTTAGCTCTGGCACTGGTATCCTGCTCACTGTTATGATTATCTACAAGCTGTACGAGGATATTGCTCGTAAGCATATGTTTGATATGCATCCTGCGATGCGTAAGTTCATGAAGTTTTAGGGGGTGGCCTTGATGTTTGAGAATCTTTTGAATCCTGTATTTGATCCTCTTCTCAGGCTCCAGCCTTTCTATGTCATCCTGATGCTTTCTTTGGGCATCACTGTTGTCATGACTATGGCTTACAAGTACTTGACTGACCAGAAGCTGATGAAGCAGCTCAAGGATGAGCTCAAGATGCATCAGGACGAGATGAAGAAGCACAAGGAGGATCCTAAGAAGATGATGGAGCTCCAGAAGAAGGCCATGCAGACAAATATGCAGTACATGACCCATTCCTTCAAGCCGACTTTATTCACTCTTATCCCTTTGATCATAATATTTGGCTGGATGAATGCCAATCTGGCTTTTGCCCCGATTTATCCTGCTTCTGATTTCTCAGTCACTGCTTTTTTTCCAGAAGGTTCAGCTGGTTCTGCGAGCCTGTCATCTGTTCCTGAGCTTGTCATCGGGGATCCTGATGTTGAGATTGCTGATTCTCAGGCAACTTGGGATCTGAAGGGGAATGCAGGTGAATATGTGCTGACTGTCAGTTATGATGGCAAGGAGTATCACAAGGAGCTTTTGATTGATAATTACAAGTATGCGAAATTCCAGGAGATTTTCAAGAATGAGAAAGTGAAGATTATCCAGATCAACAATCCTCCTAATAAGCCACTTGGTTCCATCTCGATATTCGGCTGGCATCCGGGATGGCTTGGGACTTATATCATCCTCTCGCTTGTATTCAGCATAGTGCTGAGAAAGCTTTTGAAGGTTGTCTGATCAGATCTGTCCTGTTTCCACGTATTTTTTCATGAGCCTTTCTACTACTATCTGCGGGGCGAATCCTTTTGAGCTGCATGCCCTCACAAATGAATCATACACTCCTCTGTCTATCACATAGTCTATTTTGGCCTTTTGGGGCCCTTTTGGTGTTGCTGCCATTTTATCACCTTATTTGTTGATCGCTTCCTCGAATAGGAGCCCTTTTCTTTTTGCTATCGGTATTGAGACAACATAATTCTGGCCTTCTGTCTCGTCGAGATCCTCTGGATTGATGAAATACCAGTCTACATTGTTGAACTTGACCCCTATCCATGGTTCTGCCCCGAAGATTCTCGAGAATTCTTTGAGTTCTTCGACCTCTTTGCGTGTCAGGTATTGCTTTATGGCTTTTGTTACCTTGACTTCTATGGCCAGTCTCCTTGTGACATTGCCTGCAAGTATGTCAGGCGCAGGCATGCTTGTTGATCCGCTTCCTGCTGCACGCATGCATGCCCATCCACTGCTCCAGAACTTGTGGAACAGTTCCCTTTCTGCATTGCTGCCCTTTGCTTTTGTCTTCATCTTATCTTGAAAGCCATCTCTTTTTAAATATTTTTTCCAGAGAATATCAGGCTGTTTTGGTTTATTTTCCTGTCCAGCAGTACTGGCAGAGCCTATCTGCAGGCAGGCTGATCGATTCTACAAGGTCATTGAGCTTCTGGTATTTGAGTGTTGTAAGCCCCAGTCTTTCCCTGATCCGGTCGATCATTGCAAGCTGTTTTTCTGAATCAGATGTAGTGTATTCTGCGAGCATCTCTGGTGTCGCTTCAGCCACGCCTTCAAGCTCGCGGATGGCTCTGCGTGCTGCAAGGTCCATCTCTGATCTTGATCTCGAGAAGTTGAGATATGGGCATCCGAATACAAGTGGCGGGCTCGCTGGACGCATATGGACTTCTTTTGCTCCGCAGTCATAGATTGCCTGTACTTGCTGTTGAAGCTGTGTCCCTCTCACTATTGAATCTTCGCAGAAAAGTATCCTTTGCCTGTCTATCAATGTTTTTATCGGTATGAGCTTCATCTTTGCCACCATGTCCCTGATTCTCTGTTCCTGGGGCATGAAGCTTCTCGGCCAGGTGGGTGTGTACTTGACTATGGGTCTTTTGTAATGCAGGCCTCTGGCATTTGCATAGCCTATCGCGTGTGCTGTTCCAGAATCAGGTATTCCTGCAACAATATCTATGTCAATATCATCTTCCCTTGCCAGGTTGGCTCCGCACCTGTATCTTGTGTCTTCGACATTTATCCCTTCATAATCTGATGCTGGGAATCCGAAATACACCCATAGGAAGCTGCATATTTGGAGTTTCTCACCGGGCTTTTGAAGCTGTTCGATGCCATCAGGCGTCATGAGCACTATCTCTGCCGGACCCATGAATCTGGATATCTCGAATCCGAGATTCGGGAAAGAGTTGGTCTCTGAGGCTGCTGCATATGCATCATCTCTTGCACCAAGTATTATGGGTGTCCTGCCGAATTTGTCTCTTGCTGCATATACTCCCTTGTCTGTGAGCACCATCATTGAGATTGATCCTCTTATGGAGTCTTGCACCAGCCTGATACCTTCTTGGAACGTGTCTCCCCGGTCCATTATTGTTGCGATGACTTCTGTCTGGTTTATGTCGCCTCCGCTCATTTCTGAGAAATGCGCTTTTTTCCTGATGAATGATTCATTCACTATCTCATTGAGATTTGACACTTTTCCCACTGTTACAAGGGCGTATTCTCCAAGATGCGATCTGAACACTAGAGGTTGGGGATCTGTATCGCTTATGGCCCCGATCCCTTTCTTGCCGTGCCATCTTTGCACGTCTTCTTTGAACTTCGGCCTGAATTGATCCTCTTCTATGCTGTGTATCGCCTTCTCTATGCCCTCGTCATTCTTGACTGCTAATCCTCCTCTTTTTGTGCCGAGATGGAAATGATAATCTGTCCCGAAGAAGAGGTCATACACGCAGTCCTGGACGCAGTCCTGCTTTGAGATGATCCCGAATATTCCCCCCATTTTTTCACCTGCTTGTTGATATGGATAATGGTGTTATGTTTTAATGGTGTTATATTGTAATGATGTTATATTGTAATAGTATTATATTGATATTGGTATTGTATGTCTCTTGCATACACCTCACACATCATCCATTTGCCGACCACGCAATGCTCATATGTTGATGATGTAATATCGATATACTAATAATTTAATATCTATGAACTAATGATGCATCATTCATATATCATCCGCATATCATTCATATTTTGATGAATAGGTTATATCAGAATATTGTTTGATATTAATAATTTCTTTATCTGATATGAGGGATGAAATCCTGGCTTTATAGTTTTTTGGATAAATGATTTTTGGATATGTTGTCTTTGGGTATATTGTTTTTGGGATATTATGATTTTTTATATGATTTGGATTTATAGGTTCACCTTCATGAAGTCATATGCGCATTGGATATTTTCAAAATAGTTCCTTGCATCTTCCTCTATCTCTGATATGTCCTTGTATCTCTGGCTGAAATGTGTCAGTATGAGTTTCTTGACACCTGCATTGCTGGCTATGAGAGCAGCATCCCTTGCTGTCAGGTGCTTGTACTCTTCTGCCTTCTCTTCATGCCCGCTTGCATATACTGCTTCGCATATCAGCAGGTCTGCGCTCTCTGCCATTTCATAGCACCCATTGAAGAGCGATGTGTCGAATATGAAGCTTATCTTCTTTCCCTCAACGACATATGTTGCATCCTCCACTTTTATCTTCTTGCCTTTCCATTCTGCGTCTTTTCCGCTCTGCAGTCTCCCGAGCACCGGACCGTCAGGTATACCGAGCTTGCGGACATAATCCAGATTTATGCGTAGCCTGTCCTTCTCGAGGAAGTTGTATCCGTAGCAGGGTATCCTGTGGTTGAGCTTGTATGCCTCGATTGAGAATCTGCTGTTCTCATAGGCCACTTTGTCTGATATCTCTTTTATCTCGATCTCTATCTGCATGTCGAACTCGAATGCCTTGAGCATGTATTCTATTCTCTGTTTGGTCCCTTTTGGCCCGTATATCTCTAATTTCCCTTCATACTCGCTCGCGCTTATTGTCTGGAGCAGTCCTGGAAGCCCAAGCACATGGTCTCCATGCCAATGGGATAGGAATATCTTGCTTATCTGCGATGGTTTGATCCCTGCTATGCGGAGCTGCCTCTGTGTTCCCTCGCCGCAGTCGAAAAGCAGCCCCCATTTGTCGTATTTGAGGAAGATTGCCTGATGGTTCCTTTCCTTTGTCGGCACCATGCATCCTGTTCCTAAAAATGTGATTTCCATGTCCTGTTGAATTTGGCTTTCCTATAAAAAGGGTTTCAAATTTATTTATTTTCAATATAGAAATAATCATCCAACAAAATTTATAAAGCCACCTTTTCTGGAGTTTATTATGACAATCCAGGCAGTTCTCTCCACTGAAAGGGTTCTTTTGGATAAGACCGATGAAGCCCTTGAATTGTTTGACAAGAGCAGGTACGGCACCAAGCTTGCGAATGGCAAGATCCAGCTCAGCTTACTAGAAGCCCTTTATCTTCTTGAGAAAGGCAAGATTGAGATCCTGGATGGCCGCAAAAAATTATATGATTTTGAACGCTTCCTTGCAAAGGCCACTAAGTTCGAACCGAATTTCTGGACAAGGTTCTGCGTGTTCAAGGACATGAGGAATCGCGGTTATATAATCAAGACTGCTCTGAAGTTCGGAGCTGATTTCCGCGTCTATGACCGCGGCGTCAAGCCTGGTGAGGACCACGCCCGATGGATAATCTATCCTGTCCATGAAGGAGAAGAGCTCACATGGTATGAGTTCGCTGCTAAGAACAGGGTAGCGCATTCGACAAAGAAGAGGCTCATGATAGGCATTGTTGACGACGAAGGTGACGTCACTTATTATGAGATAAGATGGATGAGGCCATAGGTGGATGACATGAATGACCTCAGGGAGAAGATTGTCCAGATTGTTGCGAGGAAAGGCCCGGTCCTTCCTGTAGAGATAATGAAGGAGGTGGGCGGCAACACTATAATAATCGGTGCCATGCTTTCTGAGCTTGCTTCTAAGGACAGGGTGAAGATTACGAACTCCAAGGTCGGCGGAAGCCCATTGTATTATGTCATTGGCCAGGAGCCCAAGCTTGTCTCGCTCTATGGCAGCATGAATGACAAGGACAAGAAATCATTTGATGCTCTGAAGAAAGAGGGTGTCTTGAGAGATGTTGATCTCACCCCGATAATGAGGGTCAGCTTGAGGAGCATCAGGGACTTTGCCAAGCCTCTTGAGGTCACAGTCGCTGGCCATACTGAGATTTTCTGGAGATGGTTCCTTCTTCCTATGAAGGATGCCGAGTCAAGGATCCGTGAGATTCTCAACGCCTCCAAGGATCTTGGCGTTAAAAAAAAAACGAGATCTGGGAAAACCAGGAAAGCCAGCAGACGCTCGGTGCAGGGACAGAAGAAGAGACCAGGGAAGACCCAAGCAGGAGAGCAGAAGAAAGCCAGGAAAGCCGGGATCCTCAAGAAAGTGCAGGGGAAGAGCAGGAGACTCAAGAACCAGAAGGCCGGCCAGAGCAGGAGGATCAGGAAGAGCCTCAAGAGCTCGAAGAGATCCAAGACACAGGATCTCAGGGACAGCAAGAAGAGAAAGAAGTGAGTAAGAAGAAGAGTCAGAAGAGGCTCATTGATATTTTCTCAAAATTCAGCCCATTCAGGGAAGCGCCGAAGGAAGAGCCTGCACCTGTCGACATGGAAGGGATCGATGATGAATTCTTCCAGAGGATAAATGCTTTCTTCAAGTCAAATAATATACACATCCTCTCTCATGAGATACTGAGGAGAGGGTCTGATATCGAGTTCATCATCAGGGTCCCGAGCGTGATCGGCCAGATAGAGTATTTCTGCAAGGCAAAGAACAAGAAGAAGAGCAATGATGGTGACCTCAGCTCAGCGTATATCCAGGGCCAGTCAAAGAAGCTGCCCACACTTTATATCACTACAGGGGAGGTCACAAAGAAGGCTGAATCGATGCTTGAGAAGGATTTTAGAGGGATGATAATGAAGGTATTATGATGAGGGCATATGATGGGTGTTCATTGGATAATTTTAAATGGAAAATATGATGATAGGGGAAATCTAGGATGGGAGTGAAGATAACTGATCTCTTGATCAGGCATGAGCTGGATTTTGCTGCATTGGGGCATAAGAAGCTTACAGTGGATTCCTTTAATGTGCTCTATCAGTTCTTGTCGACGATAAGGCAGCGTGACGGCACTCTGCTGACAGACTCCCAGGGCAATGTGACAAGCCACCTCATAGGGCTTTTCTCGAGGACAGCAAATCTCATGCAGAAGGACATCAAGCTTGCTTTTGTCTTTGATGGGACCCCACCTGAGCTTAAGTTCCGGGAGCGCCAGAGGCGAGCTGACCTCAAGAAGGATGCCCAGGAGAGATTTGAGAAAGCTAAGGATGAGGAAGATGTTGACGGCATGAAGAAATATGCTGCCCGCACTTCGAAGCTCACAAAGGAGATGGTTGATGAGGCAAAGGATCTTATCTCTGCTCTGGGCCTTCCAGTCATACAGGCCCCTTCAGAAGGGGAAGCCCAGGCTTCTTACATGATAAGGAGAGGAGACATCTACGGCATCGCCTCCCAGGATGCTGACTCGCTCCTGTTCGGAGCTCCGCGTCTCATCAGGAACCTTACTATCTCACAGCGCAAGAAGCTGCCTGGGAAGTTCCAGTATCAGGATGTCCGCCCTGAGCTTGTGGATCTCTCAGAGACCCTCAACAGCCTCGGCATTGATCATGATTCTCTCATCTGCCTTGCTATTCTTATCGGCACAGATTTCAATATTGGTGGCATTCCCGGGATAGGCCCGAAAAAGGCCCTGAACCTTGTCAAGGAGCATGGCAGCGACCATGATTCTCTGTTCAGGAAAGCTGGCTGGGATGACAATTTTGATTATCCTTGGCAGGATGTCTTCAATCTCTTCAAGGATATGCCCGCGACTGATGATTACAGGCTCGAATGGGTTCCTCCTGACTTTGATAAGGTTGTTGAGATCCTTGTTGAGCGTCATGATTTTGCCAGGGAGAGGGTTGACTCGGCCCTTGAGAAGCTGAGATCATTCAAGGTGAGGGAGCAGAAAGGCCTTGGGGAGTGGTTTGGATGAATTGTATTGTGATGATTATGCTGTCTGCCTTGTTTTTCTCATTGGCAGAGCTCAGTGCAAAGAAGTCCCTGAAGGACCTCCATGCCCTCCAGTTTTCCATGATCCTCAAGTTATTTGAGCTGGTCATGATCCTGTTTTTCATTTCGATGATGGACTTTAGTGTCCCGCTCTGGGTGTATTTTGCTGTATATGGCCTTTCTATGATTGCCACTGCCGCTAATCTCTTGACTACAAAGGGCATGAGGCATCTTGAGATATCATCTATGGCTCCGCTCACTAATTTGAGCCCGTTTTTCCTTATCGTCATTGCATATTTTTTCTTGGGAGAGACCTTGACCCTTGTCCAGTTCATTGGCATCATCCTGCTTGTCCTGGGTGTTTATTATCTTGAGGCCAGGGATCAGGAGGGTGTCTGGCAGAACATCAGGCATCTTCTCACTTCGCGATATGTCGTGTTAGTCATTTTCGCTTATTTCCTTTATTCTTTCACAGCAACAGGGGAGAAATTCCTGCTGGATTTCATCGGGCCTGTGACATTATTGTTCCTGTTCATCATCTTCATGGGCATAAACTTCTTCATCGTATCCTCGCTGATGTATGGTGGTTACAGGGATCTTGCAGAAGGTCTTGGTTCCTCTGGCAGGTTTATCGCCGTCATCGCTGTCTTCAGCCTGTTGAGCAAGTTCTTCTATGTCTTTGCCTTGAAGGCTGCTTTTGTCAGCCTGGTCATACCGATAAAGAGGCTCAGCACTCTATTCACCACCATTCTCGGTGGAAAGCTTTTTCATGAATCAGATGTTTGGAGGAAGGTGGCTGCCTGCATTGTCATGATTGCAGGCATTTTTTTCATCGCCATATGAGATTATGCTAGCCATAGGATGCAATATAAAGGACGCTGAGAAGGTCAAGAAGTATCTTATCAAGAATCATCTCTTCAATTATGATTATGGTGTCAAGAAGGCAGGCAGGAAGATTTACTTCCCTGTGATAAGGAGATTCAGGTCAAAGGAGTTGGACATAAGGTTTGTTGATATTGATCTTGACATTAGGCAGAAGAAGCTGGTCTTCAAGGATTTCCTGTTCGAGAATCTGAATTCGCAGGAGCTCGGGTCTCTTGTGACCTCATTTGATGTCATCGGAGACATCGCCATTCTTGAGATACCAGGAGAGCTTGTCCCTAAAGAGAAGATGATCGCTGAAGCCCTCTTGCTGTCTCATAAGAATATCAGGACTGTGCTCAAGAAGGCAGGTTCGCATGAGGGGACTTTCAGGACCCAGAAGATGAAGTACCTTGCAGGCGAGAGGAAGAAGGAGACTGTCCATAAGGAATATGGCTGCTGTTTCATGCTTGATGTCGAGAAGGTGTATTTCTCACCCAGGCTCGGCAATGAGAGGAAGATCATCGCAAAGATGGTCAAGAAAGGCGAATCAGTCTTGGTCATGTTCTCAGGGTGCGCCCCTTATCCGATTGTTCTGTCCAGGAATACAAAAGCTGGTGACATCGTAGGCATTGAGATCAATCCTGCAGGCCATGATTATGCTCTTAAGAACATTGCGCTCAACAAGGCGAAGAATGTAAAGGTCATCAATGGGGATGTGAAACATATTGTACCTAAGCTTGATCAGAGATTTGACCGCATCATAATGCCTCTACCTAAATCAGCCGGCGATTTCCTTGATGTCGCTCTCTCTGCATCAAAGGAGGGCACAATCATTCATTTCTATGATTTCCTTGAAGATAAGGACATACCGCAGAGGAGCCATGACAAGATACTTAAGGCATGCACAAAGGCGGGCTTGGAGTGCAGGTTCCTTGGGTTCAGGAAATGCGGCCAGCATAGTCCCAGGACTTACAGGGTTTGTGTGGATTTCCAGGTAACAAAACATAAGACAAGATGAGATTTGTTATTATAATAACACAATGTTTAAATAATCAGTCAACCACTATACTTCTGCTTTTGACCATCCGGTGATTTTGCTATGCTTCAGTATGACAGGAGAGTTATTGAAGATCATAAGGCGTCTATTGAGCCGCCCAAATCCATGATTTCTTATAATTACAGGTATCTTCTGATGATTCTGGCAGCATTTGTCCTGATTTTTGTGGTTCTCTGAAATTATGCTTGAAAGCCATATCCAAAAAGATTGTTGGTCCTAATCAAAACATATTTAAAAACTTCAGGCTTATTACTGAGGATGATAAGAGAGGTAAAATCAGACATCATTTCTGTCATGAAAGATGTTCTTGCAGCCATAAAAGAGGATGATCCTGCAAAGGTCAAGGAGCTCTCGAACCACACCATCCATAACGCAAGCATCTATGGCGACAAGGATTCTCTCTCGATTGCGATACTCATTTATGCTGTCTCCAAGATAATGGAGAGGGGCGCAGGCAATATCTCTGGGATAACTGTCAAGATCTCAAAGCTCATTCTTGATCTGCAGAAGGATAACTTGAAGGGTTTCAGCTATAACCTGAAGCACATCCTGAGATCCATCGCAAAGCATGATGTCAGGTTGGGCCTCTACATTGAAGAGGTCATCAACCAGGCCAATATCAAGAAAGGCAGCAAGCTTTTCGAGCACGGCTTCTCCATTGGGAAGGCTTCTGAGATGCTTGGCATAACCCAGTGGGAGCTGTTGAATTATATCGGTAAGACAAAGCTTCCTGAGGAGATGATAGGGCCGATGAATGCCCGTCAGAGATTGAAGCTTGCAAGAAGCATTTTCGGTGTCTAGATGAGAGCCTTGGTTTTCGATGCAGGACCTGTAATCAGCCTGACCATAAATAATCTGCTGTGGCTGCTTGAGCCTATGAGGGATAGGTTCGGCGGGGATTTCTATCTTCCGCAGGCAGTGAAATCTGAGCTTGTCGACAGGCCGATAAGGTCAAAGAAGTTCAAGTTCGAGGCCTTGATGGTGCTGGAGAAGATAGATTCCGGCGTATTGAAGCTCACGGCTGACAGGAAGATAAAGGAGATGGCTAATAGGATCTTTGAGATAGCTAATCACACTCTTTCTGCAAAGGGCAGGTATCTTAATCTTGTGCATCAGGGCGAGCTTGAAGCTCTTGCTGCCGCCATTGTCCTTGATGCTGATGCCCTGGTCATCGATGAGCGCACCACGCGGGCCATGATTGAGGATCCTGATTCTTTCGTGTCGCTGATGGAGCATCGGCTCCATACGAGGATAAGCGTCAATAAGGATAATCTGAAGAAGTTCAGGAATATGACTAAGGGTATCAGGATGATACGGTCGGCTGAATTCGCTCTTGTCGCATACCATGCCGGCTTCCTTGACAGGTATGTATTGAAGATCCCTGAAGCCAGGAAGAATCTGCTGCAGGCTGTCCTGTGGGGCCTGAAGCTCAATGGCTGCGCAATATCGAAGAATGAGATCGATCAGCTTGTCGATTCCGGGCTCAGGTGATATTCCTCTATCTTCTCGTGGATCGGCCCGTCTCTTGTGAGCGTGCTCTTGTATAGCGCGAAGCTTTTCACGTCGAATCTTATTTTCTTGACTTCTGTGCTGAGAAGTTCAAGGAATCTTTCCTTGTCATCTGGATAGCTTATCCTTGCTAGTGTTATGTGCGGATGGAACCTGTTGTCCTTGTCAGAAATGCCTGATAGTTTCTCATCAATCTCTTTCTGGAGCCTTGCTGCATCCCCATCCAGCCCTATCCATAATACCCTCGCTCTTTTCTCGTCCGGGAAGACACCTATCTTGCTTAGCTCGAGGGAGAATCTTGGCAGCTTTATATCCCGGAGCTTCTCCTTTGAAGCCTCAAGCCTTTGCCTGTCTGTCTCGCCGAGGAATTTGAGAGTGAGATGGAAGCTCTTTGTCTTCCTCAGGCCTTTCATGCCGAACATGGCCTGGATTCTTCTCGCCTCTGCTTCAGCATCCGCAGGCATGTCTATTGCTATGAAACATCTCATCCTGGATGAGAAGAGAATTTGCTATTTTAATCTATTGGTCTAGTTCATTGCCGAAATCTTCTGTATCCTCGATCGGTTCTGGCTCAAGTGCCTGTTCTGTCTGTACTTTCGCCTCGCCGATCAATTCTCCGAAGCCGACCTTCTGCAGTACTTTGGTTATCCTTATCCTGACCTCGTCCCCTGCATTGACGCCTGGCACAAAGATGACAAATCCTTTCACTCTTGCAATGCCGTCTCCCTTTGCACCGACTGCTTCTATCTTTGCATCTACTTCTTCTCCTATTTGGACTGGAGCGCCTCCACTGAAACTCCCATTTTGCATCTTGTTTTACCTCTCCGTCTTTTTTTAGGCTTTATTTTTGCAATAAGGCCTTTTTTGCCCTTTTTAGGGTTTGTATTATTTCAGTATATGAGACCGGACTATTTAAATTTAGTCAATTTTTGATTGTTTCAAGTTCAATCCTTTCAGTTGTTATATCCCCCACCCTGAAATGATTATCACCTATCTGTATTGTGTTCGCTTTCTTCGGATAATATAGGTTTATCGCATATCCTTGGTGTCCTGATGCATGGAAATGGCCTATCGAGAAAGTGTGCTCATTGACATATCCGCAGTACATCACAGGGAGGTATTTTAGGAATCCTATTCTTATCTTCAGCTTCTTCCCTATCTCAAGATTGTATTTCATTTTGATTTAGAATAAAAAGATAATAATATAAAATTATTGCTGTTTCACATCCCTGATCCCGCTGGTCTCCACAAAGAAGTTGCATTCTCCTTCAGGGAGGTTGGGGCTGTCTATGAGCTTTGCGACCCTGCTGCCTTTTTTCCCTTTCCTCAGGTAGATCCTGAATGTGCTTGCGTGCGCGACAACATGGCCCCCGATTGCCTGCGTCGGGTCGCCGAAGAACACATCCGGCTTTGACATGACCTGGTTTGTCACAAAGACTGATATGTTGTAGAGATCAGCCAGCTTGAGCAGTGTGTGCATGTGCTTGTTCAGCTTCTGCTGCCTCTCTGCCAGGGTCCC
Organism: Candidatus Woesearchaeota archaeon; assembly: GCA_016928155.1. Classification (NCBI taxonomy): domain Archaea; kingdom Nanobdellati; phylum Candidatus Woesearchaeota; species Candidatus Woesearchaeota archaeon. The sequence continues at coordinate 115,567 of JAFGLG010000017.1, forward strand.
TCTTCCTATGAACTCTGCCCTGAAATGGGCTGTGAGCGAATCCACGATGACAAGCTTGATGTTCTCTCCTTTCTTTATGAGCTCTTCGACCTTCTCTGTGAGCAGCATCTGGTGGTCTGAGTTGTAGGCCCTTGCGACTTTTATGTTCTTGAGGACTTTTGTCGGGTCCATGCCTGCTCCTTTTGCGAGCTGCTGGATCCTCTCAGGCCTGAATGTGTTCTCTGTGTCTATATAGACTGCTGTAGGATCCTTCTCCCCTTTCATGTTCTGGGCCCTGACTGCGAGCAGGTGCGCTATCTGTGTCTTTCCTGAGCCGAATTCTCCGAATGCCTCTGTGATCGCCCCTGTCTCAAATCCTCCGTCGAGAAGCCTGTCGAATTCGCTGCTTCCTGTAGTTATCTTATGGACCTTCTCCCTCCTCTTGAGGAGGTCTTCCCCTGACTCGAACCCCATATCGAGATTATCTCTTGCAGAATTGATCATCTTCCTTGCAGCTGCCTCATTCACTCCTGATGCGTCGACCAGCTCCCCTGGCGAAGCTACTGCTATGCTCATGACTGTGTCGAAGCCTGCATCTTTCAGCTTTTCTGCTGTGGCTGCCCCCACACCTGGAAGCTCGAGTACGCTCATTTCTTTCATTTTGCTCTTCTGGATAAGTATCTGTTCCATTTTTTCACCTCTATTTTAATCTTTCTAAACCACAGCCTCTTCGCTGATGTCAGTATACTGCATGCTTTCCTGCTCTCTTAGCATGAGATATTCGTATGCCTTAGTGAGAACTAGCGCTGCTTTAGGCAGGTCATTTATCCTCATGGAATTCGTGGTCTGCCATTTCCCGTTCCTGTCTTTGTAGTTTCGGTCTATCCCGACAGAGAAGTAGGACACTGCTTTCCCGTCTCTCTCTGCTCCGTTCTTCCAGACAGTCGCTGTTATCGCTCCTGCCCTGAATTTCTTTTCTGGTGTATTTCGGTTTCCGGAATGCTCGGAAAACCTGTTTTCCGTTGCGTTCATTTTTTTCGCCTCCTTGCTCGCAGATTCCTCTGCGCCCTGAGACATTTGCCGCAGGGTTCGCCTTTTTTTTCATCTCCCTTACACTGAGAGTGGAGTGATGCTATTGCTTAGCCTGAGGCATTATAAATCCCTTACGCCGGCCTGTCCAGTGGCCAGTGGAGTTTGTTATACAGAAATCACATTGAGGATAGGACTATAAGCTTATTAATTAAGAATAGATATGATAATTAGGTTCTACCGGATCCGATAGCCCCTTGATTGCCTATACTTGGGCGCCCGAAGATCCATCTCAGTCCTGTTTTGATCTCTGTGTCTTCACCATATGTTGTTCTTATGTTCAGGTTAAGATTATTATTAAGACGCCATATGTAGTCAGCCATTAGGTTCTTGTATTCTGACTGCTTGAGCTCTTCTACTCCCACCCTCAGTGAGTATTGCTTGTCTGGAGAGGTCCATGAGGCTGATGATGAGATTTTCCTGTCATCTGGTTCCTGGTAATCTGATATTTTAACTTCAAATTTCCATTGGTTCTTGGTATCATCTCTGAAACCGATGTCCAATCCCATGTCACCTTCTGTCTTTCCCATTAATCCGAATTCAAGGCCGTTCTTGGATCTTGTGGACAGCTGTGCTTCATATTCTCCTTCATCTTGCCCTATGTTTCCTCCGAATGTGTAATCACCCATTTTAAGGCCTTTGTATTCCAGCTTGTGATTTATCCCATATTCTGCCATGGCGCCGGCCGCATACCACAAGCCCTTGACAAACGGTTCTTCGCCTGCTAATCTTTGCTGGAATTCTGGTGCAAAGCTTTCCCCTGCAGCTTTCATTAGGTCTGATTGGAATTTTTCGCGGGATACTCCTTGCTGATCTTCCTTGTCAGGCATCTTGCCCTTATCTGCATTCTCGCTTTCATCATCTGTAAAGAGTGGTGCCGAGTCTTCCTCACCCATTACTTCAATTGAGAGAACATTGGCAGATATGCTTGGGTAATTATCTAGCACATTTTCGACGCTGGCAATTGCTTTTGTCATTGTTGTTGCGCTGCCGCTTGGTGAGTCTGTCAGGCTTCTTATTCTTTCGCTTATTTCTGGATTCGACCCGAATGTGAATGTTATGCCCTCGCTGTTCAGTGTGCTCTCAGTGGTTTGCTTCCTGCCGACAGTGATCTGTTTCTGGTTGCCGAAGAACCTGTAGTCAGCATCATCTCCTGTGATGACCTCATCGTCTTGTTCTGTCTTTAGAGATAAGATACTTTGGTATACATTAATCTCATTACCAAAGTCTCTAACTTGAATTGGATTGTCCTCGAATGATGCGCTTCCGAGTATTCCGAATGAATTTTTTGTATCGATCATGAATTGTGCTCCTTCTGGTCCGGGCGTGACTATCTTGTCAGGATCGATATAGGAATCTATATGCACTGATTCATCTTCATCCAGATCAACGATCAGTATTGATTCTGGTCCTTCTGGGTTTGTCAATGAGAATCTGCTGCCTTTAGGCAGGGATACTGATTTTGTTCCGATTTCTACCCTTGCATAGTCCCCTGCTGTTCCGGTCATCACATCATTTTCTATTGAAACCTGTTCGAGATTTTCGAGGTTTGTGCGGCCAGCAAAGCCATTTTCTATGTTCATCCTTCCCTCTTTGTCTTCTGTGCCGTGCAGGTTCGTCAGGTCGCCTGTGTTCATTCCAGATAAAGTGCATTCTCCGGCATCGCATGTCATGTGTCCGGGCGGCACTTGATATTCCTTTCCGTTCAGCTCTATCTTGCCGTTGGTTATCTCAAGCCTTGTCCCTCCGTTATAGGAGCATCCTGAGCATGACTGTATATTTATGTTCATGTTGCTCTTTTGCGAATAATATTGAGAGAATTCTGTCGGGTTGTTCATGATGTTCTGGGGGTCAGTATAGTCGGGTGTCTCATTTTGGCCTAGTGCGATGCTGATGGTCAGTAGCAGGATGATCGGCAGTATTATTGTGTTTTTTCTCATCTGAACTTCACCGCGAACACAGAAGCGAAACCATATTCATCTTTTAGTTCTTCAGGATCCTGCACAAAATAGAGCACAGTGTCATTGTTGAATACTGTGTATGATATGTTTGACACCCTTGACAGGAGGAACATATGGTCTATGACTGCAGGATTTATTGCAGTCTGCTCTATTATTTCAGCTGTGACATTGTGTAGCCTGAGTACGTTTATAGGAGCTTCTGTCTCGAATTCTGATATCTCTGTGGCTGTGTTTCCATATCTGATTGTGAGTGGCCAGGTGACATGGAATAATACGGAATCTTCTTTTATTGTCACAGCTGAGGATGGTTCTGATGTATCTATGTTGAACTGCCTGAAAACTGATAGGTTACAGAAAGGCAGCATCTGGTTCATGTAATATGAGAGGTTCTTCTCAACAGCAGGGATTGTTGGCATGTATTCCATGCCATCATAATATAGGTAGCTTGTTGTCAACTGCGATGTGGTGAAAACATGCGGGGGTTCTGTCAGGTGCCAGCCGTGCAAGCCCAGCATGAAGACAGACTCCATGGCAGTGTCTGAGACGCATTTCTGGACATAGTACTTGACGCTTGATGCCTCTGTCATTGTCTGTATCTCTGGCTCTGATGTTGAGATCATGGTCATCAGATAAAAGATAAGGCCTATTGTGAGAAGTATCATTATCCCCATTATTATGAAGGGGGTTATCTGGGCCTTTTTCATTTGATAGGCTATATTGAGTAAGTTTTATAAATATTGCTAATGATTTGGCTTAGATACTGCCCTTAAAGCTGATTAAAGCCTTTTTAAGCCCTTTTTAGTCAATTTTTAATATAATCAATATTTTAACTACTATTTAATAGTAATATTTATATATCTAAATGACCAGTAATATGGTTCTATGGCCAAAAAGACTCTTTCAGCAGTGATTGCCGCAGCCTTAGCAACTGCTATTCTTCCAGCTGGCATTTCTTCTGCAGAGCCAAATGGGAAGGATGCTCTCATGGATCATGAAGAATCAAGAGCGGCAAAGAGATACGCTGTTATCTACTGCCCAGGCTCCCTCAAGGACAAGGGGGTGTATCCTGATCAGTTTGATGAGGGCCTCAAGAATGCGTATTTGATAGCCATAGCCAATATATACTCTGACCTGAGGAACATCGGATTTGCCAGTGAGGATATCGAGGTTCTTTACCATGACGGTACTTATGATGCTTCTGAGACTAGGGATAAGGATTTGATAGATCTTCTTGCTAGGGAGAAATTCGGCTCTGCACCTGTGCCTGCGAGTAGGAGGAATCTTGAAAGGTGTATATTCAGATTTGAAGGAAGAATCTCAGCGAATGACGAGTTTGTCTTTGTCATCATGAATCATGGCGACCGTGAGGGCAAGACTTTGGTCAGGTATTACATTAATGGTTATGGAGGCGATCTTGCTGATAGGATTTTTCCTTCATACATAAGAGGCCTCCTTTCCGGGATCAAGGCAGAGCATCAGTTCTATGTCGTTGACTCTTGTTATTCCGGTGGTTTTGCAGAGGAATTGGCAGGCAAGGATAGGATAGTCTTTTCAAGCAGCAGCAAGGATAGCATGTCAGTTGGTTCGAGGATTGATTTCTTTGCGCGTTCTCTCTTTGACGCGATGAGCAGTGATGATACTGATTTGGATAGCAATGGAAATATTTCTCTTGCTGAGGCATTCAGCGTTGCATTAGACAGGAGGAAGCATGAGGTTGCTGAGCAGGAGAGACATGGGCATCTTGGTGGATACAGGGCAGAAGGCTTTTATCCTAAAAGCTTCAATCTTGAGAAGAAGGGTTATAATGTGCGAAATGTTTGCAGAAGATAAGTTTGTTTATCTCAATAAAACCAAGTGAATTCTATAACCTATATTACCTAGAATAACATTTATAAGTGAGCGGCCTGAGATTCCTTATCATGGCTTCACCCAGTGATAAGGAGATTGATGATAAGATTGACGCTTTCTTTGATGAGATAGGGCCAAGCATCAAATCAGATTCCACTATGATAGACTTCTTCCAGGAAGGCAATGCTATCGAGGTCTATGTCTATGGCAGGGAGCACAAAAAGATGATCAGGAGCATGTACTCTGCTCATACCTCCAAGATGTTCAGCTATATGGTCAGCCAGGATCTGGCTCATGTCATTTCTATAATAGAGAAAAATAACACTGGGATAATCAGGAAATCCAGATTGCCTGTGGTAGAATATCACAAGAAAGCCCCTTTTTATCATCTCGCGGTCCATCCTGACTCGTGGAGCTCTTTCCGTCGATATCTTCTCAGGATAAATTGAGGTATTCTGAATGTGTCTTGAACTCTGTACCTATATCCTGATAATATGTGATTGTCTCTTCTATCTCTTCAAGCAGCTTCACGGCATGGTGCGGGTGGAAGCTCAGTGATATTGTCTCTTGCTGGATAGATGTCATGAGGTGCAGATAGATGCTCTTAGGCATCTTCAGATAATATCTGAGTATCACATCAGACATCGGGAATAGCCCATAGCTGGATATCTTGACTTCAGTCATCTTTACCTCAGGGAAGGATATGCCCCAGTTCTCTATTGTGCTTGCATCATATTCAAAACCATTTTCTTTCAGGACTTCAACGGTCTCCTTGTCTATGTCATGGTATGGTGCCCTGAAGCCTATTGGCCTTTTTCCTGTCGCTTTCTCTATCGCTTTGATGCATTTCTCTATCTGTTCTTCCTTCTCTTCTCTTGTTATCTTTGACATCCTTGGATGGTCATAGCTGTGGCAGGCCACTTCATTGTTCTCTGCTATCTGATCAGCAATCTCAGGGTATTGGTCTGCATATTCCCCTGTCATGAAGAAAGTGGCCTTGACATCCATCTTTTCGAGGAGCCCCAATATCATCAGGACATCCTGCCCATCGACACTTTCTGTATCGAAGCTCAGGAGTATCTCTTTGGGTTCAGCGCGCGGGTACAGATACGCTGCAAGCAGCACTATCAGAAAGGCTCCTATGATGTAGTGTGCCGATATTTTCATTGAGGTACCCGCCTCATTGCATGGCTTCTAATTTCTCTATCTCTTCCTTTGCGTCTATCTCTGTGATTACTCTGTTTGCCACGAATTCTGTCCTGTCGAACATCTCGTTCCTGTTGACCCTGCCAACCAGCTTGATTGTCTCGCCGATGAGGCCGGTCTTGACCTCCTCGAACTTCTCAGGGAAATCCCTGTATGTGAGGACCTCTTCTGTGCTCTTCTTCAGCAGATTGTCCACCTGGTTCCTGAACAGCACAGCCCTCATGTTACCTGTGCCGTCGTCAAGCGAGAGGTTGAGCAGGTATGCATAGTAGGGCTTGACCTCATTGTGCTGGTCGCAGTAGAACTTGTCTTCGCGGAGCCTTGCCCTCCTGCTGCATTCCGGGCATATCTCGAAGAATCTCAGGTCAAATGCCTGCACTATTGTCGCCAGCAATTCTACATTGCTGTCATTCGGCTCGAGCTGGTTTATGAATTTCCTTGCTGTTGCATTCTGCTTGACTTCAGCAATCTCCTCTCCTGGCGGATTGATAAGCAGCTCTCCCCTGTCTCCCATGTGTATCTCTTTCCTTCCCTGATTCTCCTTTACATATGCGTTCTTGACCTTGACGATGTCATTCTCTTTTATGCCGGCGAGCATCTCTGCCTTGGAGCCCCAGACCACAAGCCTTATGACTCCTGTCTCGTCGCCTATCAGCATATTCCCCACTTTTCCTTTCCTCTCTCCTGTGTCGAATTCATTAGCTCCGTAGTTTGCCTGCACCCTGCCTGCTGTCTCGCAGCTCCTCATGCCTACCAGCATGTCTTTTATCTTGACTTTGCCTGTGATCTCCTCGAAAAGCTTTATCCCCAGCTCATTTGCGACAATGTGCGCCGCACCTTCTTTTGAGATGAGTCCTGAGAGCTTGTCCATCTTCTCCTTTATCCTTCTCTCTATCTCCTGCTCTGATATCTGGCTCTTCTCCTGTATCTTCTTCAGCATATCATGATATGGCATTTTTAGCATGTTCACACCCCTGGTTACAGCTTTTCGGCCCATTCAAGGATTTATATATTTTTATATGTTCCAGCCGGCCTTTTTATAAATAATCAGGCTTTGGAGGTTCGATCTTCTGTCTTTTCGGAAATCTTCTTTTCGATTCCTTTGAATCCTTTCTCTTCCTGAAATGATAGAACCAGATCAGGTTGATGATTATGAGTATTATGACAAGTGTTGCCAGTATGGAATCCATGCCTATCCTTGATTCTTCTCCCACGACATGCCCTGTCACGCCGAATCTGCTTATCTCTATGATATCATAATCCATCTTTGCCTCGAATTCGCTTTCTGTCTTCTGGTTGGCATAGTAGAGCCCGAGCTTTATTGTGTATGTGCCTGGAAGCATGTCCTCCGTATCCCAGAATGCATTTATTGTGCCGTATCCTCCCGGCTCGAGGTTCACAGATGCTGTCTTGTATTTCATCAGTTCTTTCTCTCCTTCATATGCCCTGAACACACCATACACATCATCCAGAGGCTTGTTCCAGAGGCTTTGCAGATAGATGTCGAACTTGACTATCTCCCCGAGCTTGTAGTGCTCGACAGCGATGTTTGTTATGTTTATCATGAGATTCCCGACTGTGAATCTTTTCCTGACCACAAGCTCTTTCCCGTCGAAGTCTATCTTCGCCACTGCTGTATAATCCCCTGATCTTGCTGCTGCCCAGCTCCCTTTGATCCTGCCTTCCATCCTGCTGTTAAGGGATATGGTGTCAGTCTCGACCTTGTCTACTGTTATATTGCTTGGATCCACTATCTCTACAACACCTTTTATTGAGCTTATGTCCTCTGTGCCCAGGCTGTAGAGCGCTATTGAGAATGTCGTCGGCTGCTCTGCATTCGCCTGGCTGACATACATCATCCCATCCAGGTATTTACCTTCATACGGGACTTTGATGTTGAATTTTGCGACTACCTGTGGTGTCGCCGCTATCTCTGCGCTTGATATCCTGATTTCGCCGTCAGAGATTATCTCATCATCTGTGACTGTCTGAGGAAGTTTCAATATCAGTATCTCTGTCGTGTGCTTCCCAGGATTGAATACCATGTCTGGCATCCTGAATGTGAATGGCACAGTCACTTCTCTCTGCGATGCATCGACATCATATATCTGCTGTTCCAGCTGTATCTTGTCAGCGAACATGCCCCTGACATACACGAGTGCCCTGAAATCCTCATTTTCGTCGTTTATTATCCTTATCTTAGAGGTGATGGATTTCCCTGCCTCGAAGTCATGGTCTTGCCATGCTGGGGAGACTCCGAAACCTGATGCAGATCCTGTCTGGATTAGCGCCATCGCTAGGAAGATGAATGATACAGATATCCATCTAGTCTCTCTTCTCATGTTTCACCTGTGAAGACCAATATACTTGATTTGTTCCCTGGAGGCTCTCCTCCTGGCACCCATACTCTTATCTCTGTCTCGACTTCATCCTCTTCTGGCCTGTAGCCAAGCTGTCCTGCTATATAGGTCCATGTTGTGCTGTTGTATCCGGGTATGTTCGTCCATTCCGTTGCAGTCCTGGTATGGCTCCAGTTGAATGATCCTGTTTCTGATGTGTTTCCTGCCTTGTACTGGAAGTGGCTTGTGTTTATCTCGACTGCATCCCATAGGCTGTCGAGTGCGTAGATGGAGAGGTTAATGTGGACATTGCCCTCATTCCGGATCTGGAATGGTGTTGGGCTGTTGTCTTCTGTGTCATTGGTCTCTCCTGTCTCTGCCTCTCCGAAGCTCACATTGGTGTCTACCTGCTCGATGATGATTGTGGGCTCTATCGTGAAGTTCCATGTCTCACTCCAGTTCCCGTAATCATCTCCGTCAAATGCCCTTACCTGCCAGAAGAATATGCAGTTCACTTCAAGGTCATCTGGTGTTGTATAGTTGGTGCCGTTTATGCTGTAGTAATGCCTTTCTGTTCCGCAGCTGTATGGTGTTATGTTGATATCATATGTGAGGTTATCTACTCCCTCCTCGACATCTATGTCATAGCTCTCGTTCCATTCGAAGGTCACGTTCCTCCAGAACAGTGTGTCATTCCCGTTTGTCGGGCTTATCAGTGTAGGTGCTCCAGGAGGTGTATTGGCTATTGTCAGGTTGTTGCTGCAGTTCTCTGCCCCGTCTTCATAGCCGTCATTGGGTGTTATGCAGGCTTTCCAGACCTCATCCTTGATGATCTCCCCATCAGACATCATGTCTGTCCTGTTCGCCGCGATCAGTGCGATCTGCTCATCAGACAGCGCTGTGTCAAACACTATGACATCATCGATATATCCGTCCCACCATGCATCATCACCCCACGGATGCCCTCCGACAACAAAATCAGAAGACACCGGAGACCAAGAAGAAGGAGTCGTATCTTTCAATTCGCCATCGACAAATATTGCGACATCAGTGCCATTGTTCCTGCACATCACATGATGCCACTCATCAGCCGCAATCTCAGCTGTGGAAGCCTCGGCTGAACCATCCAAGCAAGCCACTCCTGTGTCCCAGGTGTATAATTCATAACCATCATAAGCGCCATTATCCTGCCCCATCACCATACACCAGCCATAATCACCGCACCCGAGATCATTCGAATATATCCATCCTCCGAAAGTCGCAGTGTCATCAGTGAGCAGCTCAGTGAAATTCACATAATCACCATCGCCGTCGAATCTGTATGCGCCTCTTCCGTCGAATCCTCCTGTCCTGGAGTGCGCCGCCCCGACTACTGTGCCGTTATTCCCATTCCCTGAGTAATCCTTTGCTGTCGTGGCTTCATCGCCGAACAGCTTCTCGAATGGCGCAATCAGTTCTGCTGTATTGCTCCCGTCTTTTATCCATCTGTGTATGTTCTTGACAGGGTGGTTTTCCGGGTCGCTTGTGCTCTGGTTATAGACTGTGAGATTCTCTGTTGTCCTGTTGAGGCCGAATGTCGAGTTCAATATCGGCTGGCTCTGCGTCGGCGGGTCATTGTCTATCCTGAGGTCATTGCTCTGCAGTGTCGGCCCGTCGTCTATGCCGTCATTCGGTGTTATCTCGCACTGCCAGAGATCAGCATAGTCTGTCTCATCTGAGAACATCATGTCTGTCTCGCCGTTAGATATCTGTGCTATCTGCATGTCAGATAGCGTCCTGTTCCATATCATGAACTCGTCTATTGTTCCGTTGAATGGGTTGATGACTGTTGTCGCATTCAATGAGACATAATCCACATACATTGTATTATGCACATCGGCCTGGCTGGATCCTTCAATCCTCTGTCGGATCTCCTGTTCAAAGATGCTCTCAGGCCCATCATAGTCTATTGATGTGTGCATTGCTTCCGGCTTGTATCCGTATCTTTTTTTGTCCCAGTTGCCGAGTCCTTCTTCAAGCGAATCCTGGAATGTGAACCTTATCATGGAATCCTTCCCTTCTATCACTTCTTTCTTATATCCGAGAAGCGCTATCACAGCCAGACCTGTTGGATGGGAGGATATCTCATGAAAATTTTCTGTAACTGGCCAGCCTCCGCTCTCATCCTGGTTTGCGAGTATTATCGGCACCCAGTTCCTGTTGAACCTGTCTGATTTTCCAATCATCGCAAGAACAGAGGGACCCTCGACATACCAGTCAGCGAAGCCCCTTGACATCAGCTTGTTCCTGTATATCACTGCATCAATCGCCCCTTCCACCATCGGATATGGGACACACCCCTGAAGGTACATCATATAAAGATAATACAATGCATGCGTAGTCCTGTAGTAATGGGAATGATTGCCGAATGGAGAATCATCAAGGGCAGTCCTGGTAAGATATCTCACAACCCTCTCCTTGTCAAAATCGCTGTAGTTCTGGAAGAACCTCTGGCAATAAGGGGCGATTATCCCAAGCTGGATATTATTATAGGCAAGATTTGTCTCTTCCGGTATACCTTCTTCAAGAAGTTTGTATGTTGGATCGGATCTCTCGTCGAATCTTGGATCGATGACACTCAGGCTTGCAAGGATTCCAGGGACATTGATCATATCATTCTCAAAAGCGTATATATCCAGCATCTCCTCTATCTTCATGCTGATATCCTCACGCTCCAGTACAGTGTTTATGTCTTTCAGCAGCAGGATATGGTTGTACTGGTCATCCCACCTCTCCTGCCTGAAAGTCTCCATATCAAGAAGATACTCCACCCCTTTCTCGACAGATAGGTCTATGAGATGGCTCAGCTCCTCATCGCTCATGCTGCAGTATTCTCCTTGACATATGTCTTCTTCCTGGAAGTTGAGCTCATGCCCATACCCATTCATCTCCAGGGATTCCTGCTCACTCTCAAACCATCTTGATGTTGATACCACTGTTGATAGTCCGCCGCATGAGAGATCAAACTGGCAGTAATAATTATTACCCTCCCAGCATCCGGTTGGATCATCATAGCTTAAGGTGTATTTTCTTTGGGTAGAAGAACAGGGAAGTACCCCACAACTTCCAGCAAGCCAACTTGTATAGCAATTGACTCCTCTGCTCTGTACTGTTATCCACACTTCATCTGTGCCGTATTGCACATACCCATCTGCCGGGAATGTTGCCTGCAATGTCGTCTCTGTCTGGCTTGTTGTTGAGGCCAGGAGAGTCCATTGTGATAAATCGAAGTTGTATGCATATATGTTCACTCCTGTGTCGCTTGTTGTCAGTGTGTTGTATCCTTCCCATGTCAGGGTGAATCCAGCTGTCCCAGACCCGCTTGGTACGAATTTGTATTGTGTAGTCTCATAATTACCCCCGTCTAAGTATGTAGGGCTGTAGCTTGCTCTTGAATCATCTGATAAGTTTGCCTGTATATATTGCCCTGATGTGTACTCAGTGCCGTATCCGGGCTCCTGGTCTGTAGGCAGGTCTGCATCGTAAAAGAACCAGCCCTTGTGTGTCCCATTCACCTTGTATTGAATCTGCCCTGAACAGCTTTGTTCTGCTCCAATACCGACCCAGTCATTGCTTGATGTATCCCCGGTTAGTGTCCCGGACTGATTAGCTATTAATGCTCCATTGCTGTACAGGCTGATTGTCTCAGAGGATGCATTCCAGCTCATCGCCACCCACCCGCTTGAACCTGGACTGAAGGACACACCATATTGTGCTTTTATCGCATCCCCGCTTGTGCCGTTGATTATTCCTGTCAGCTTTACATTTTCGAATCCGAACCAGATATATGAATTCCCTGAGCAGTCTGAGTCTTTCTGGGAATAGATTGCGCCTGATTGATTGAAGTCGATCCAGGCCATTATGGTGAAATCATCATTTGTATCCAGTCCGAAACCTGTTGTTATCTGTATGAAATCATCGGTTCCGTCGAATGAGTATGCCCCGAACCCGTCATATCCGATGTCATCGCCCCATGTTGCCCCGCTGACTGTGCCATTATTACCATTCCCCGAATAATCCTGGACCAGTTTGCTCTCCTGCCCTTCATTCCCTTCGAATGGCAGGTTGACGAGCATCAGGGAATTTCCCTCGAGATACCAGTTGAATATGTTCTTTATGTCGTCATCTTCATAGTCTGATGTGCTCTGGTTATGGCAGGTGAGGTTCTCCCATGTCTCATTTGTGCCGAATGTAGAATTCAGTATTGGTGTTGTCTGTGTCGGTGCTATGTTGCCATAGCAGCATACCTGCAAAGGATATGTCCCGCAGCTGCTCACATGGGCATTTGTGTAATTGCTCTCTCCTCCGGATGCTATTGAGAAGAGGCATTCATAGTTTGCCGGACAGCTGTCTGGCACAACATCACATATTACAGTCCCATTGCCTGATATGCATGCATCATAATCATAATCAGGATAGAAATCCTGTGTCGGATCCTGCACATGGGCATTATCAGGATCACTCAGTTCCAGGAATGTTGTTCCGCAGTCTGCACTTATGTCATTGTCTGTGGAGTTGCAGCATACATGGTAATAATCTTCAAAAGGGTCCAATCTGTCATATGCATGCGCATTATGGTATCCTGCTCCTGAATCATTTCTGAGGGATAGCATTGATGTTCCGCTTGGACATGTGTTCAGGTATAGATAGCAGTTCAGGTCAGCCCCCATCACAGCTGCCGCTATGGATAAGAACAAGAATACAGCTGTGAAAAATCTGTTTCCTTTCATTTACTGTGTCAGATTCCTCAGGTCAATTGTGTAGTTGACTGTCCGGACATTGATGTCCTGCAGGCATCTTGCAACAAAGCATTGCCCTAGCTTTGCCGTGTCTATCTGTTCCAACGGCACCAGTGTATTCTGCCCGTTCATCATGACACCGCACACTACTTGTTGTTCCTGCTGGAAGCAGTTCTCATTGATCCACTGCTCTGCTGTTATCCCATCCTCGCACACGAGGTTTCCGCACTTCCATTCTCCCTGGTCTGGCAATGCGGGCCTGGTGAATGTAAGGACCGCAAGCCATATCAGTATTCCGACTATGGCAATGGTGTTCAGCCAGTCTATCCATTCATTTCTTTTTTCCATATTATCACCCTAGTGTTATTATCACATTCCCGTCCTCAAACTTTATCCTTGAGGTGCCGCTGGTGTCCTTTATCGTTCCTGCGACAGTCAGGTTCCCTGATGTGATATTGACATCCCCTGTGGTATCATCAATATACATCCTCGTCGTCCCTCCTGTCTGCAGCCTCAAAGGACTGTTGGAGCTAACATTGCTTGCATACAATGTCCCTGTCACATTGGCATTGCCCTCGACATGCAGCTTCTGCGAGGGAGTTGTTGTTCCGATCCCCGTCTTCTCTGAGCTTGCATTTACGAATAATGTGTCAGTATCTACTATGAAATCACCACCTGCATTGAATCTTCCAAGCTCTTCACTGTATCCATCTCCCCAGAATATGATGGATTTCCCTGTATCCGCAAAAATATCTGCACTACCATTATCTATATCAAAACCTGCTGTGGATGCAGGATTGGAAAATGACACATAGCTGTCTGTAGAATAGATATATCCGCCTCGATCCAGATAGATGTTCAGGTCTGAAACACCGGAAATATTGACAACACCATCAGTGCTGGTGCCATCTCCCGGCATGATTATCACATCGCCTCCAGCAGTTGCACCACCTCCGGTTAGGAAAAGATTGCCCCCAGATGCTCCTTTATTATGGACTAATATGTCCTCTGCATAGAAAGTATTTGGATATTCGACATGCAGGTTCCACACCTCGATCTCATCTTCAACATGCTCATTTGCATCTAATGTTATGTTTCCATCAATTGTGTACAGTATATCCCCAATTTCCAGATCAGAAGCGATGATCCACCCTCTTGTTGTATAGAAAGGATGCATGGCAGTCACTTTTAGATTATTATTGAGGAGATAGTATGCACTCTCATTTCTGGCATAGATATCTATGATATGCACTGTTGATTGCTCTCCTGTTTTTTCGTCAAATGCCAATACCCTGTCTCCCTTCTTCAGATCTGATATTTTTGCATATCCAGCAGGGATATTGATCAAGGTATCACCTGCAAAACAATTTCCTCCCTCAATATGGAGGTCTGAATCAATTAATAATCCTCCTCCATATCCGCTTATATAATTGCCGCCGCTTCTTGTGAAAGTGATATTTCCCCCTAATGCCAGCTTGGTCCCGTCCCAGGTGAAGTTCTCATGACTGTCGATTGAATCTGCTCCAGACCAGAAAGTCACCCTGTTCACTGCACCTGAACCAGATATGCCGCTTCCGCACAATCCATTGTCTTCAGTGCAGACCTCGCTGCCATTAATCCACAATCTTGCATCAACGCCGGAGAAATTTCCGCTCCCATTCACATCAAGCTTCTGTGATGGTAAATAGGTACCTATACCTACCTTATTTCCAGACTGATCAACGAAGAATGTCTCATTATCTACTGAAAGATTTAATCCGCGCAATGCAAAAACATTATTATCATAGAGATATTCATTAGGATCTACTTCAGCAGCCCCATACATACGACCTATAAGATAACTATAGTTCCCAAAGTTTTGCAGACCATAGCCGATAGTCCCTGAACGTACGCCATGAGCTGAAGACCAAACACCATGCACAAAAGAGAAATCTCCTTCTGCTGTGACACAATCCCCTGTTGCTGAGGAATAATGACCTTCAGCACTGGCCCCACAACCCATAGCTCCAGAACCTCCGATTGCAGTTGATGAGACGCCTTCAGCAATGGCAAGATTTCCTCTTGCATAAGAAAAATTGCCTGAAGCACCCCCCAAAAAACCCACGGAAGTCGCATAGCTGCCATTTGCCGCGGCATATCCTCTTGCAAATGAATACTCACCCATCATTGAATCATTCAGATTATCATAATCAAAAGGAGATAAGTTTCCAGAGATAGCCAAAGCTGATTTATTGGAATTCCAGTAGAAAAGCCTGTCAATAGGGGTTCCGGTTATATCGCCTGGGAGGGCAAAGAATTTGACATTATCAACATTTGATCCATTCCCCACCTGCAGCTTCGCAGAAGGACTTGTCGTCCCGATACCAACTTTTGTCCCGTCATCATACAGCACCCCGATACCTAATGTATCTGAATCTGTCCACCTCGCAGTGTAATTCTCAGTACCTGCCCCGGTCAGCCCGCTACCGCAGAAATTATTGTCTTCTGTACAGACCCTGCTACCATTCACCCACGTGTAATTGCCTGTGATATTCACATTTCCAGCGACATCAAGCTTTTGGGAAGGTGTTGCAGTGCCAAGACCTAATTTGCCATCACTTTTCAATGTAAGGATATCGGCATCATCACGGTTTATGTCTAACATAGAATATGTACCTGTATAAGTACCCCCTCTAATAGACAAGGAAGCTCTTCCTATATTACTAGATAACACCATTTCAGTCCTATCATTATTAGTTGTATTATATGAGTCAGATAGGATATAGAAATAATTCTCATTCTCACCTACACCAGTATCGCCACCCATATATGCATATCTATTAGATGGACCTTTCTGGGTCCATAACTCAACAAGATTATACTGGTCCCAGTCATCATTCTCAATAGTTCCTGCAACAAATCCGATTGATTCGTTATCCGGATCCTCACTGTCATACTTAATTTCAGAGAAACTCATTGAGCCAGACCATAGATTATCATAAGTGCTCTTCTTGCCGATGTACACCCTGCCTTTCTCATCAATGTAGGATGTCTGATTACCATTTGATTCCCTGAATTCAATGAGGTTTGCTGTTTGTGACGGTGCTTTCTGGATTACCTGGCTTATTGCAGATGCGTTTCCATCAACAATATGGAGGGTTGCATTTGGCGAAGAAGTCCCAACCCCCACATTTCCTGTGCTGTCATTGATAAACACCCTAGTCGTTCCACCGGTCTGCAGCTGCAAAGGAGAATTAGAGCTCACATTGCTCGCATACAAAGTGCCAGTCACATTGACTCCTGTAGCCACATTCACAAGATTGCCTGTGGTCAGATTATCGCTCCCATCCCACATTGCATAGTAATTCTCAGTACCTGCCCCGGTCAGCCCGCTTCCGCACAATCCATTGTCCTCTGTGCAGACTCTTGAGCCATTTTCATAAAGCTCTGATGTCACATTCAATGATTCATACCAAACCCCATTATAAGGATATGTTGCTGATCCTATTTGAGCATAATTGTCCTTATCAGCTATTGTTATATCCCTACCAATAGCCAAAATATCTGAATCCTTATTACTAGATAATGTAATATCATAACCATATAGCAATGCATAATCACCATAACTTTCAATATTATCCCCAACAACCATATTATAAGATGCATCAGAATTAATTGCATTGTTATTACCAAATACAGATGAGTGGTCTCCCCAACTCTGAGACCTATACCCGATAACATTTGAGTAATTATTTAAGCAATTTGTTTCTTTGCCCATAGCAATACAATAATCCTGAGATGACCAAGCAACATCACCTATTGCTATTGAACTAAGCCCCTGAGCCAATGTTGCATAACCCAATGCTATCGCATAAGTCCCCGATGCTGATGCCCCCCCTGTCCCTATATAGAAACTCGGATTATTTGTTTTGACATTATCGACTGCAATCGTCTTAGCATAACCATCTTTTATGGACAAATAAGTCCCATTAACCCAAATTGAAGAACCATTCACTAAACACAGCCCATTGCCCTCAGTGCACACCTCGCTGCCATTCACCCAGAGCCTGGCATCATCACCGCTGAAATTTCCGCTCCCGTTCACATCAAGCTTCTGTGATGGGGATGTTGTTCCTATCCCAATACTACCGCTTCCATTTATTACCATCGAAACCTTTTTACCTGTTCCTGACATAAAGACTATGTCTCTATTAGTTTCACTACTTCCTTGTATTACAAGATTTCCTGGTGTCTGATTAAATGGATATGATGTGGAAATATTGTTTGTAGCATATATCGCCGGCCCATTTTCATTAGGTCTGCTTTGCAAAGCATTAGCAAATGTCAGATAAGCACCAATTAATTGATTTCCATTAACAAATAATCTGTAGGAAGAGTTTGGAAGTGAATTAATTGCAACCATCCCAGTATCATCAATGGACAGCCGATGATATCGTTCACCTGATCCTGGCAAATAGTCGAGGTAAAACAATTCACTAACATTAGCATACATCTCATAAGAGGTTTCATATTCATACTGATCTTTTCCTTCCCAATGGCTAGTATTGAACCTAAGTTTATTACTACCATAACCTGGACATCCTTCTTGGTTACAAATATCTTCAGGTAACATATTAAGAGTGCCACCAATATTTGAAGTGCCATTCACATGAAGCCTCGCAGAAGGATCATCAGTCCCTATCCCCACATTTCCGCTCTCATCAACCACAGTCAATGCGCTGCCGCTCTCATTCTGCCATTCCTGTATGTTCACGCTCTGCGAACCGGCCTTCCTCACAACAAGTCCCTTCTTTGACGGATCAGTGATATTCACATCCATGAAAGCATCCGGGCTGGCGCTCCCCACACCCACAAGACCATAAGTATCATCAACATACATCCTTGTAGTCCCGCCAGTCTGCAGCCTCAAAGGACTGTTAGAACTGAAATTGTCTGCAAATACTGTGCCTGAAAAATGACCGCTTCCATTGACATCAAGCTCCTGTGATGGAGCAGTAGTGCCTATGCCAAGCCTGTTGCTCGTCGCATTATAGAACAAGTCATCATCCGCAGCCAATGTGTCTGCATCGCTCCAGTATGTCAGCCTGTTCGCTGTACCAGAACCATCAAGACCGCTCCCGCATAATCCATTGTCTTCAGTGCAGGCCTTGCTCCCATTGACCCAGGTATAATTGCCAGTGATGTTTGCATTACCGACAACATGCAGCTTCTGCGAAGGAGAAGAAGTGCCGATGCCGACATTAGAATCACCGTCAGAATAAAACAGGTATTCATCTGTCATATAATCATAAATCCAAAAATCTCTTGAGCCGGAATCAGTCTCGTTATCGACCCAAAAACCCGCACCATAAACAGTATTCCAAACATCAGAAGAATTACCAAAACCAAAAGCCATCTCACTGCCAGCACCCTGACCCAAACCCGGCACCTTAGCACCAAAATAAGACTCAGACCACTGACTACCAGAATCCTCATAGACCAAAAGCTTATCCCAATCCTCAGTCATTACACCAGAAGGGACACTGCCATCACTGATGACAACGCTGCCATTGACAGTGACTAGATTCTCTGTCACTTGCATTGTATTGACTCCTCCACGGTGTGTTCCGTTATGGCCGGCATACATATTTATTGATGTCACAGAATTCTCATCTGATGTTCCGCCGCCGATATTCATCTCATTGAGGGTGATCCCCGTATCATTATGGCTTCCGCCATATATCAGGGTGACTGGTGGTTCAGTATTGTTGAAATGCCCCATCTTGATCCTTGCATATCTTGTCTGTGAATCTGTACCGTAATTATGCTGTAGTAATAGGCCGCCTTGATGACTATTGACATAATTTTGTATTTTGACGAGTCCGTCTGGATCGATGTTGAAGACAGAGTCATCTACCAATCCGCTATTGGGGATTATGGAGAAATCATGTGATGTCACATCATCACCCATACCCACAAACCACTTGAGACTTCCCATCCTCCAGAATTTTATTCCTGCACCTTTTGCATTGCTGGCAGATACATTGAAGAGCAATGTTGGTCCGATAGCGCCTATCATCACAGATTGTGTATCAGTAAGCTCAATCACAGGATCTATCTTCCTGATCTCAATATCCGCTCCTGGTGTTGATGTACCTATTCCTATACTATTGCTCGTCGCATTATAGAACAAGTCATCATCCGCAGCCAGCGTATCCCCATCACTCCAGTATGTTAGCCTGTTAGCAGTCCCTGACCCGCTGACATTCCCGCTCCCGCCACAATTTGTCCCATTGGACAGGCAGACCGAAACCCCATTCACCTGCACATCTTTCAGTGACACTATCGTGCCGTCTGGCTGGACATATGCGACTGTTGCTGGAGTAGAGTTCTGCCATTCTGTGAGGTTCTTTGCCTGGCTTCCTGCACCCCTTATCATTGAGACAGGCAGTGATGCATTCATGGATTCAACATATAATGTCGTCGGGGCAGGGCTTTGCGTACCAACGCTTGCGACCTGGTGGCCGAGGTAGAGCACATCCCACCCTTCTGGCTGGAAATACATATACTTTCCTTCAGATGTCCATAACCAGTGCTCTTGGTCATATATCTCAAAGCAGGATGCCCAGTCATCTCCTGAGCATATGTCAAGTTCCTGGTCCCCTGCAGAATCCCATCCAGCTATCCAGCCCCCGAGGCTTCCGAGGTATATCTCTGACATGTCGCCGTCTCCTGAACCATCATCTGTTATGTTTATTGTTGCGTTGATATGCAGGCCTGTTGATGGAGTATATGTTTTGATGCCTACTCTTCCTGTGCCTGAATCCACGAAAAATGTGCTTCCGTTGGCTGAGAAGTTTTGTGTGACATTGAGGTTGTTCGGAAAGACAAAATCTCCGCTCTCGAATGTCCCTGGCCCTATCCTGCTTGCCCCGTGCCCGGGATCTGCAGCAAGTGCTGATGAGGTGAAGAGAGCTGTCGCTATGACAAGACCCAAGAGCAAGGCAAACACAGGGATTTTCTGCTGTATGGCAGAAAACCGAAATAGATTGGTTTCCTTGTTTGCCTCTTTCATTTTCTCACCTCTAGTTTATTATCGCATTTTGGACTACGCTTCCGCGTGCCCAGAGATTGCCGTTCTTATCTATGTAGGATACGCAGTTCTCTGACTCGTCTTTGATGATGAATGCACCAACAGATGGTGTGCAGTATCCTCCTTGTTCTTGGCTCATGCTGCCGCGCAGTCTTATGTTTCCTGTTCCTGAGTCTATCCATGCTACTGTGCTGTCAGAAGCGTTCCTGAATATCATGTCATCCCCGTCCGGGACGCCTACGCCCGATTGGAAGACCTGGCCCTTTGTATCGATGTTTCCGAAGCTGTCGAATATTGTGACATTGCCTCCTGTGGAGTTCCGGATATAATAGCACCCTACTGTGCAGTTGGTCGATGTCAGCGAAGTTATTGTTATCTCATTGCTGCATAGCTCTTCCCCGTCATCTGACCTGTCATTTGGTGTTATGCATGCCTTCCATGTTTCGCCGGCGCCTGTTTCCTGTGAGACTATCAGGTCTGTCCTGTTTTGATAAAGCATCAGGATCTGTGATTCTGACAATGATGTGTTGTATATGCGGAACTCATCGATTGTTCCGTTGAAATGGTTCTTCAGGCTATTCTTGTACAGCACGACATAATCAACGTACATTGTATTGTGGCTCAGCTCTTCATCAGGTGTGCATGAACATGAGCACTGGGATTCTGAGGGAGGGTTATGGCCCCACACACCCAATCCTTCTTCGAGCGTATCCTCGAATGGCATCCTCATCCTGTATGTTTTGCCGTCTATTTCATGCTCTTTATATGCAAGCAGCGCAAGGACTGCAAGTCCTGTCGGATGGGAATGCGAATACGTGATCTCCGCCACAACCGGCCAACCCCCGTCATCCTCCTGGTTTTCAAGTATGATCGGCACCCAGCCATCCTTGTATAGGTCAGTCCTTCCTATGATTGCCAGCATTGCCGGACCTTCAAGATGCCAGTCAGAGAATGCATGCGTGAAAAGCTTGTTCCTCAAAAGATGGTAAGAGATCGCTTTTTCCACAAGATCATACCCAACGCATCCCTGCCTGTACATTGTCTCAAGATACATCAGCGAATGTGTTGTCCTGTAGTAATGCGATTCATTCCCGAGCTCTGAATCATTCAGACCCAGGCCTGTGAGATACCCTATCAGCTTCTGCTTGTCCTCTTCTGTGTATGTGGGGAAGAAACGCTGGCAGTACGAAGCAGCCACTCCGAGCTCATTGTTATGATAGGCGAAATCCACATGATCAGGCACGCCGGATCTGAGCATATTATAGGTCAATCCTTGTTTCTCATCAAACCTCTCAGGATTGACCTGGCTGAGCAAAGAAAGTATGGTCTGATAGCCATTAGGAACCTTATTCTGCTCGATATAGGTATCAAGCATTTCATCTATCGTCTTGTTTATATCCTCCCTGTTAAGATAATTGTTAATCATCCTCAGGAGGAACATGTGATTGAACTGGTCATCCCATGATTCCTGCTCAAACATTGTAGTGTTTAAGAGAAAATCAACACCTTTGCCTATTGCCTCATCTATCGCCTGGACAGTCTCCCCCTCATCCATATGACAATAATCACCATAGCACTCTTCCTGCTCATTATAATCCAAACTCTCACCGAATCCCTGCACACTCTTCGGATGCTCAGTGATATTGACCCAACCTTTGAGTGCGGATACCTTTGTGCTCAAGGTCCCACCGCAATTTGGATCTGACACACACCGCCATTCATTATCACACAGGTCAGGTGTGCATGATCTCGTCTGATATCTCTCAGTTGATAGGCAGCGCCCGCCCCCGCATTCCCCATTTATCCAGAGCGAGCAATAACAGTTCACACCTCTGCTCTCCGCAGTTATCCAGATCTCATTTGTGCCATCCTGCACATGGCCCTGTGCACTGAATGCCCCGGACAGAGTGGTCTCTGTAGAGCCGGTTGTCGATGTGATGAGATCCCATTCTGAATTGTCGAAATTATAGGCATAGATATTCACGCCGGTACCGCTTGTCGTCAATGTATTATAACCCTCCCAGGTCAGGGTGAATGACGCCGCATCCTCAGGTACGATTATGCTATATTGCGTGACCTCATGGTTGTTGCCGCTTGAATAAAAAGGAGTGTATGTCGCTCTTGAATCATCAGAGATGTTCGCCTGAGTATATTGCCCTGATGTATACTCCGTACCATAACCAGGCTCCTCATCAGTGGGCAAATCAGTATCGATGAAGAAATACCCATGATGTGTCCCGTTCAGCTTATACTCAGTCTGCCCATCACAGTCATACTCCGCGCCTATGGCCGCCAGGCTGTTTGGCCCGAAACCGACACTTCCGTTAGAAGTGTTTGTCAGTGCTCCGTCGATGTATAGCCTTATTGTCTCTGTACTGCTGTCTAATTTCATGACTGCATGATGCCATCCGCTTGACAGGCTGGTGTTGCTGATTGAGGTTATTGTGTCTGAATCTGAATCCTTTATCTCTGCCTTGAGCTTTCCGTCAGATATCCCGAACCACATTGATGAGTTGTCACCGCAGTCTGCATCTATTTGTGAATATAGGGTCATATTGTCTGTATCGCCGGTATAATTCACCCATGCAGTTATTGTGAAATCCTGAATCTCGAGATTGAAGTCATTCTGTATGTGTACGAAATCATCGGTTCCGTCGAAAGAGTATGCCCCGAACCCGTCATACCCGACGTCATCGCTCCATGTCGCCCCGCTCACTGTTCCATTGTTCCCATTCCCTGAATAGTCCTTTGCAAGTGTGCTCTCCTGCTCGTCATTGCCTTCGAATGGCATGTTGAGCATCATCAGGCTGGCATCATCTATGTACCAGTTGATGATATTTTTCACATTATCATCTTCTAGGTCAGATGTCGACTGATTGTAGACAGTCAGGTTGTCTGTTGTCCTGTTGTATATCGATGTTGCATTGAGTATCGGTGTTGCATGCTCTGGTGGTTTGTTCTGTATGGTGAGATTGCTGCTGCAGAGCTCTTCCCCATCATTATGACCATCGTTCGGTGTTATGCACGCCTTCCATGTCTCGCCTTTTGTCGTCTCCTGTGATACTAGGGTGAAGGGCTTCTCATTGTCCGCTCCAGATTCATATATCGCCAGGATCTGCTCTGGTGACAGTGCATGATCATGGACCTGGAACTCGTCCATTGACCCGTTCAGATATCCCCATGTTGGGCCGCCAAGCGATGCTGAGGTTATGTCGAGATGGTCTGTCCACCAGTCTCCGCTGTTCGTTCCTGTCAGAGATTTCTGGGAGCCGTTGATATAGAGTTTTACAGATGTCCCGTCCTGGACCCAGGCGATATGCATCCATTGGTCCCACCATGTTCCCAGATTGTCAAGGTCATAATAGACGCTTATTTTTGTGGCATCGTCATCCTCGATCACCAGGTCCATGCGGCTGGTTGTAGGACCAACATAAGATCGTATATAGTCTGTATAAGTTGATTCGAAGATATGGAATAGGAGCTGGGCTGTGCCGTTTGTGTTGAATCTCGCCCAATAGCTGACTGTGCCTGTTGATGTATTCAGGTTTGAGAATGAATCCAGTCTGATTCTGTCATTGGTGCCGTCGAATTCATATGCTCCTCCGCTTATGCCATCATTGATCCATGCGGGCATGTTTGCCGGAGTCCCTGCTCCGAGTGTTCCGTTGTTCTCATATCCTGAATAGTCCCTCACTGCCCCTGATTCTTCTGTGCTGATGTTTGTGTCAAAAGGCATGTTGACTGTCATCAGGCTCTTGCCGTCCTTGTACCAATTGATGATGTTTGTGACATTGTCTTGGTCTGCATCATATGTTGACTGATTGTAGGCAGTCAGGTTCTCATCTGTGTAATTTGTCCCGTATGTGCTGTTGAGTATTGGGGTTCCATGCTCGGGTATGGCATTCCCTATTGTGAGTGTATTGGAGCAGTTCTCTGCTCCATCTTCATTTCCGTCGTTTGGTGTTATGCATGCCTGCCATTCATCCCCTTTTGTTGTCTCCTGCGATGCTGTCATGTCTGTCCTGTTCGAAGCGATCAATGCGATCTGCTCATCAGACAGTGCTGTGTCGAATATCATGACATCATCGATATAGCCGTCCCACCATGCATCATCTGTCCATGGATGCCCCCCGACAACAAAATCCGAAGACACCGGAGACCATGAAGACGCAGTCGTATCCTTCAATTCACCATCAACAAATATTGCGACATCTGTCCCGTTGTTCCTGCACATCACATGATGCCACTCATTGGCTGCAATTTCATTTGTATTAGCCTCGGTATTGCCGTCCCAGCATGCTATTCCAGTGTACCACGTGTAGAATTCATATCCTTCATAATCGCTGTTGTCCTGCCCCATCACCATACACCAGCCATCACCACTGCAACCCAGATCATTCGAGTATATCCATCCTCCGAAAGTCGCAGTATCATCAGCGAGCTGCTCACTGAAATTTATGTAATCACCATCGCCGTCGAATTCATATGTGCCTCTTCCGTCATATCCTGCATCGATTCTCCAGGTGGGTCCTGTGACTGATCCATTGTTTCCTGATCCTGAATAGTCCTTTGCAAGGGAACTTGTGCTTCCCCCTTCAAAAGGCGCATTGACCATGGCTATTGGATTGCTGTCCTTATACCAGCTTATTATGTTCTTGACATCGTCATCTTCTGCGTCATATGTGCTCTGGTTGTAGACTGTCAGGTTCTCGTCTGTTTTGTTCAGTCCGTCTGTGCTGTTGAGGAAGGGTGTCGTCTGGCTCGGAGGGGTGTTTATTGTCAGGTTGTTGCTGCAGAGCTCCGTTCCATCCGCATAACCGTCATTAGGCGTGATGCAGGCCTTCCATGTCTCACCCACGTCGGTCTCCTGTGATACGATCAGGTCAGTCCTGTTGCTGTACAGCGCATAGACTTGCTGGTCAGACAGTGAATAGTTGTATATCAGCAGGTCATCCACTGATCCGTTCAGGTAGTAGCCGGTCGAGCTTCCGAATCTTCCGATCTTCCTGTTGGCAAAGGAATATGTGAGTGTTCCTTCGACTGATAGGTTCCCGACATCCTGGCCGTCTATGTAGCTCCTCTTGTTGGAGCCGTTGAATGTGAATCCTATATGGTGCCAGTTGCCATCAGCAAGCCCTAAACCGTGGTTTGAGACATATCTTGCATTTGTATAAAGTCCTGTCCTCAGGACTCCTGCGGTTGTCACATCCATTTCAAGCTCCTGGCCTCCGAATATTATATGGTAGCCGCCGATCGGTGTTCCGGCTGCCTTGAACCATGCAAATGCCGAGAATTGGCTTGTATAATCCAGGTTGTTCGGCAGGTCGATATGATCATTATTGAAATGATAGGCGCCTTTGCTGTCATGGCCTCCGGTTGCGTTCCATATTGCCCCGGTGACATTTCCGTAGTTGCCGAATCCGGAATAATCCTTTGTCCATGTTGAGTTGCTCCCTCCCTCAAATGGCATGTTCAGCACAATGATTGGTGCTCCGTCCTTGTGCCAGTTGATGATGTTCTTCACAGGATCATTGTCCGCATCGTATGTGCTCTGGTTGTAGACAGTCAGGTTCTCGGCGGTCCGGTTCATGCCTGACGAGGAATTCAGTATCGGCGTATCATGCTCTGATGGCTTGTTGAGGATTGTCAGGTTGCTGCTGCAGTTCTCTGCCCCATCTATATATCCGTCATTCGGGGTGACACATGCCTTCCATATCCCTCCTTTTGTCGTCTCCTGCGATACGATCAGGTCAGTCCTGTTGTTGTACAGAGCAAGTATCTGTTCTGGTGATAACGCAATGCTCCAGATCCTCGCCTCATCTATTGTGCCATTGAAGTATCTTGTCTCGCTGTCTGTGGAAGCCCCCCCAATCCAGACATCATAATCATTTGTCAGCATGCTTTCGCCTTCTGGGACATTATCAGTATCATACAGTGTGCCGTTCACATATAGACTGAGCAGCCCGTCATCATATGTCATGACTGCATGGATCCATCTCTCGAGAGGCATTTGTGCGGTTATAGTGGTTATGTTCAGCAAATCAGGCCCCCATCTTATCTGGGCTCTGATATCTGTGGTGTTAGGCACATAGGAGAGGGAATATGATGAGTTCTCATCCCAGACGCCTCCTTTTGTTATGATGCCGTCTATTTCCTCACCTAGGGTATTGTTGAGAGGATAGAACCATGCTTCAAGGCTGAATTCATCTGAGAGATTGAGGCTTTCCGGATTCCCCAGGTTTATATGATCATTTTCACCGTCGAATTGATACGCTCCTTTCCCTTCATATCCTCCGGTTGAGTTCCATGTGGCACCTGCAACTGCCCCATTATTATCATTCCCCGAGTAATCCTTTGTCCATGTTGAGTTGCTCCCTCCCTCAAAAGGCATGTTCAGCACAGTGACTGAGTTTCCGTCGAGATACCAGTTGATTATGTTCTTGACAGGGTCGTCATCGCCGTCATATGTCGACTGGTTGTACACTGTCAGGTTCTCGTCTGTGAAATTAGTGCCGAAGGTGGAGTTGAGGATCGGGCATGTCTGGTTTGGCACGCTTGAGGCATCATTGAATGCGTATTCCTTGAAGCCCCCGAAATTGAACTCCTGTATGTGCACTCCTGCAGTGTGGACCTTTACTCTCCATCTTGCTGTGTCATTGCATGTGTAGCTGTTATAGCAGAAGGATTCGTCGTCATGGCTCATGTTGTATATTTGGGATGCAGGGACATGGCTTCCGTTGCTTAGTATGAAAAAGGTGCTGTTGTCATGGATCCTGTCTGGCTTGCTGAATATCACATCTTCTCCGCATCTGAGCTCGATTATCTCAAGGTCATCTGTGGTGTTTGCATCGTCGATCTCTGTCTCGGTATAGGCTGTTCCGTTTGATGCAGTTATTGTGAGATTGGCAGCCCCGGTCGTATTCAAATAGACATCCCAGTATCCTCCTACTGTAGGATAGCTCTGCACATTCAGCACTGTGATCTCTATCTCGAATGTCTGGTTTGAGAGGTGTGGTGTTATCCATTTCAGCCTGTCGACCAGCCCATTTCTGTCCGAATCAAGCATTTCTAGCCCGAGCTCTGGGAGCTCTGATATGTCAAGTCGTCCTTCTTCTGTGAGCCAGAAAACCCGGATTGCCCTTTCAGGCACTTCAGCTATATTGACATATGTTGTGACATTTGTATAGTTCAGCTCTGAGCTCACGACGACAGTATGCACATAACCTGAGATTCCCTGGTCTATGAGCTGCGGCGCTTCTGTCTCGAGCTCTATGATGATTGTCTCGTTTGTCGCATTTATTCCATCTTCAATTTCCCATGTCTCTGTATTGTTCTTCTTGTCCTTCAGCTTTACCCTGTCCTTTTCCTTCTCCTCTCCATCCTTCGTATATTTTATTATGGTGCTTCCCTGCGGCAGCTCAATCTCTATCTTCTTGAGTCCGATATCCTCATGGCTGCTCTTCCATGTCTTTATCCATCTCACGGGCTTGCCTATCTCTGCCGGCATCTGTAGCAGTGAATCAGATTGGGGTTTCAGGTATTCTATCTTGAAGGTGTTTGATACAGCAGTGGAGATGCCGTCTGTTGCTGTCACATAGCTGTATCCCTCTCCGATGAATCCTTCCTCAAGCCAGATCCTTATTATGTCCCCTTCTATGTTGAAGCCTATCCCTGATGCTTCCTCATACTGGTACTCCAGCCCTGTCATGTTGCCGAAATATGTTGATAGGTTGAGTGTCTTGTTCTCCCCTGGTGCGATATGG